>JASLCD010000297.1 GCA_030146295.1 Chryseobacterium sp. | reverse complement strand
AATAATAAAATTTGTACCAAAAGAATAAAAATTCAATAAATGTTTCTTAATTTTTTTGCAATATTTTCTAAACCAGAGTTTTAATTTTTGAGGATTAAAAACTTAATGTAAAATTAACAGGCATAGAAGAAAATCTTCTGCCAATTGAAAAAACATTATATTTGCGCAAATTGAACTATATATATGAAAGGACAGAATAAACTTTTTATAGCAATTATCATTGCCCTTCTTGTGGGAGTAGGAATTGGAGGTATTGTACATGTGAAATATCCCGAAAATGCAGAACCTTTTGCCAAGAACATAAAACTGTTGGGAACGGTTTTTATCAGATTGGTACAGATGATTATTGCTCCTTTGGTTTTTACGACTTTGGTGGTGGGTATAGCCAAAATGAGTGATATTAAAATGATCGGAAGAGTAGGAACAAAAGCAATGCTTTGGTTTATTTCTGCTTCTCTGGTTTCCCTTTTCATCGGGTTGATCCTCGTTAACTGGCTTGAACCGGGACATGTCACAAAATTACCTATTCAGGATGTAGCGTCTGCCGATGAGCTTCTTAAAAGCAGTAAAAGTTTTTCTATGGAAGACTTTGTAAAGCATATGATCCCTAAAAGTTTATTTGAAGCCTTTGCTACCAATGAAGTATTGCAGATCGTTATATTTGCTGTGATGTTCGGAGTTGCCCTGGCAAATCTAGGAGAAGAATATTCTAAACCTGTAGTGAAGCTTTTTGATATCATCGCTCATGCGATCCTTAAAATGGTAGGGTATATCATGTGGTTTGCTCCGCTGGGAGTATTGGGAGCTATTGCAGCAGTAGTGGCTACCAATGGTTTTGAAATTTTTAAAGTTTATGCTATTTATCTGAGAGACTTCTTCTTTGCAATAGGGGTTCTTTGGCTGGTACTTTTACTGGTAGGGTATTTTATCTTAGGAAACCGTCTTTTTGACCTTTTAAAAAGAATAAAAGAACCATTACTGATTGCTTTCTCTACTACAAGTTCAGAAGCTGTATTTCCGAAATTGGTGGAAGAATTGGAGAAATTCGGTTGTAACAGCAGGGTAGTGTCTTTTATTTTACCTTTAGGATATTCATTCAACCTTGACGGAAGTATGATGTACATGACATTTGCATCCATCTTTATCGCACAGATCTACGGAATCGAAATGAGTCTTGGACAGCAGATTACCATGCTATTGGTATTAATGCTTACCTCAAAAGGAATTGCCGGTGTTCCGAGAGCTTCTCTGGTGATTATCGTGGCAACATGTTCCATGTTTGGTATTCCACCGGAAGGAATCGCTTTGATCTTACCAATTGACCATTTCTGTGACATGGGAAGAAGTATGACCAACGTACTAGGAAATACATTGGCTACTTCAGCAGTTTCTAAATGGGAAGGACAGTTGACAGAGCCATTAGACAAAATCTAAATATCTATGAGTTTAAATAACTTAGAAAATCATAAAAGCCATATTCTTGAATATGGCTTTGCTGTTATCAATAATGTTTTTTCACAGAAAGAACTTGAAGAAATAAAGCATGCTCTTCAAAATATAGACACCTCAAAAGAGAATTTCAGAAAATCTGAAGACCTGTTTGCCATTAGACAGTTTTTAAAAGAAGTTCCGGAAATCAAAAGCCTTGTTTTTAATGAAAACATTCAGAGAGTGATTAAGAAGATCTTCGGAGAAAAATATTTTGTGGTTAAAAGCATCTATTTTGATAAACCTGAAACTTCCAATTGGTATGTAGCCTATCATCAGGATCTGACTATTTCTGTTGATAAAAAACTGGAGCTTTCTGATTTTGGTCCATGGACCACTAAGCAAAATCAGTTTGCAGTACAGCCTCCACTGAATATTTTGGAAAACATCTATACCATCAGAATCCATCTGGATGATACCGATGAAAACAACGGAGCATTAAAAGTAGTTCCAAAATCTCATGCAAAAGGCATCTACAGACCAGAAACCATCGATTGGACGGTGGAAACAGAAAAAATCTGCAATGTAGAAAAAGGAGGAATTATGCTGATGAAACCATTAACGCTACATGGTTCAAACAGAACCACGAATGGAAAGAAAAGAAGAGTAATCCACATCGAATTTTCTGATATGGAACTTCCGGAAGTCCTTAAATGGTCCGAAAGAATGAATGGATAAAAAACGCGCCCTTCGAATTTTCGAAGGGCGCGTTTTTTGTGGTTGGATGCTGGAAGAAGGAATTATTTTAGTCACAAGATATAATTTCACCGTATGGGGCATTTATATTTTCTTTGTTGTAAGAGAGGAAGAGCAGAGCTTCTTTCGGATTGAGATTCCAGAAAGATGTCGGCGTGGAGACGATCATATTTGTTTTCAGTATATTTTCAATTATACTATCCTTACTTCCAAAAGTTGTAACAGGAGTAATTTCCTGAATTTTTGACCTGTCATTTAGTTTTACTTTATAGATAGCAAAAGACTGCTTAGGTTTAAATCCACTGATTTTTGATAAATCAGATTTATATTCAGTTTGGAATTCATCATAGCAACGGGTAAACTGTAAGCCCATAAACCTGAATTTATTATTATCTAAGTAGGTAAAGACTTTTTCCTGACTTTTCAGCCATGATTTTTCAGCTTTTGTTGGTTTATTTTCCAGTTTTGATTTTGGAGTACAGGATGAAATGGAATAGGTGTTATTGGATTGGTTTAAAAAGATCAGATATCTTTCATTGGGCAGGACATCAATTTCACAAGCTCCGGAATAGGAATTTCCAATGAGTCCTCTCACATTCATTGTTTTAAATGTTGTTGTTCCCTTATACACTTTTTCAAATTCAATGTCTGCCTTGTATGTTCTTTGCTCGGTGTTTTCATCATACACTCTTACAATTTTAATAATGCCCACAATGCTGACATTTAAATAATTCTGTGGTAATGTTTCATATACACATTTACAGGCTGAAACTTTTATGATACTTAAAAGTAAAAAGAGTAGTAGTGATAATTTTTTCATACGTGTTGTAATTGTTTTATTTCACAGCAATCTCATCAATAAAGATATAGGCATCTCCTCCTGCTCCCTGGTGCCATTCCGGAAGCTTTCCGAAATAGTAAGCTTTTACTTTGATGTATCTGGCTTCGGTAGGAAGAATTTCTGTAGAAAAATCTTTGATCTGTACTTTTTCATCTTTAGGATCAATATCATTGTCAACGGTCTTCAGAAGGATAAAATCTTTTCCGTTCATGGAGGCATAATATTCTACTTTTTTAGGCATCAGAATCCATGCTCTGCTGTCCTGAAGGTAGGTGGAGGATAAATATTTAATGTTCTGAGGGGACTTAAGATCAATGATAGCTTCAAAATTTTGTCCCTGATAGCCATGCCATTCACCCTTTCTCCAGTTGACATCACCTCTGATTCCGTCGATAAGAGCCAGTTTTCCGGTAGCACTGTACTGCGGGGTAACTTTTGACAGAATATTTATATCCCAATAATTAGGTCTTCTGTTGAATTGGGCTGTGGTGACAGAACTTTTCTCTCCGCTTCTTTCAGCGTAGGCCATTACCTGCGTCGTTTTTGTGATAGAGAAGGGTCCTTTGTAAGAAGAGAATGTCTTTCTTTTATTGCTGTCGCTTTCATCCATGGTCATATAATATACCTTGTCATTTGGATGTAAAGGAGTGATTTCAACTTTAGTGGAAAAGTCGAAAATTCTGTCTGCAGCAATTACTGGTGAAGCTGTTTGCTCTGAATATTTAAAGTCCTTAACAGGTTTTACATTTTCAAAACCAAGTTTTTTAAGCTCAGCTCTGCCGGTATTTTTAGTAATCGTTTTTGTGCTGCCGTCTTCAAGGTGAATTTTAATTTCATCAAAATAAGGTGTTGTAGTTTCCCACTCAGGAAGTCCCGGTGTTACAGAATAAATTCCCATTGAGCTTAAAACATACCAGGCACTCATCTGCCCGCAGTCTTCATTCCCTATCAGTCCGTCAGGAGTGTTTTTATAAAAATGATCAAGGATATATTTTATTTTCGCATCTGTTTTTTCGGGCTTATCTACAAAATTGTACAGGTAAGCAATATGGTGGCTTGGTTCATTTCCCTGAGCATACTGTCCCATCAGTCCTGTGATGTCTACCTGCTCTCTGCCTGTGGTGGTATCCGGAGCGGTGAAAATGGCATCAATAAACTGTTCAAATTTTTCTTTTCCGCCATGCGCAGCAATAAGCCCCGGAATATCCTGCTGTACAGAATAGGAATAATGCCACGAGTTTCCTTCTGTATAATTGTTGTTGACTTCTCTCGGATCAAATGGTTCATACCAGTTCCCGTTCTTTCTTGGCTGCATAAACCCGGTTTTAGGATTGTAAAGGTTTTTCCAGTTCTGAGAACGTTTCATGAAATACTGATAATCTTCTTTTTTGCCTAAAATTTTTGCCATTTGGGCAATGCACCAGTCATCATAAGCATATTCTACCGTTTTGGAAACACTTTCATGCTCGTCGTCTATACTGATATAATTATTCTGTTTGTAAGCATTCAATCCGAAAATATCCTGCATTGCCGAACCTTTGGCTGCCTGAAAAGCTTTTTCGTAATCAAATCCCTGAATGCCCTTGGCCATAGCATCTGCAATTACAGAAACGGAATGGTAGCCAATCATACATTCTGTTTCATTGGAAGCAAGCTCCCATACAGGAAGTTTTCCCCCCTGTTCATATTGCTTAATGAAGGTATTGATAAAATCGGATGTTCTCTTTCTGTCAATTAAAGTCATCAGAGGATGAGCGCCTCTGAAGGTGTCCCAAAGTGAAAAAACCGTGTAATAATCAAAACCATTGGCGTTATACAGCTTGTTGTCTCTGCCTCTGTATCTTCCGTCAACATCCATGTTGATATTTGGTTGTGTGAAAACATGGTAGAGTGCGGTGTAAAAAACGGCTAATTTGTTTTTATCATCAGATTTTACTTCAATTTTTGAAAGCTCCTGTTCCCAGTTGGCTTCTGCCTGTTTCTTTACAGCTTCAAAATCTTTAGACTGACCTTCTGCCAGCATATTTTTTTCTGCCCCTTCATAGCCTGTAGGAGAAACAGATACTTTTACATTGATCTTTTCTCCTTTTTTAACACTAGCTGAAAATGCCAGCGCAAGCTTTGTTCCGGTAAAAAGATTATTTTCCTGTTTTCCGTTTGCTTCTTTTTTTGAAATTTTCATAGGTTTTGAAAATTCAATTCTGGCGTAGATATACTGGTTGGTAGCCCAGGCTTCACTTCTTCTGAAAACCTCAATGGTTTTATCATCAATAATTTTTACTTCACCCTCCAGAAGCTTATCTCTGTGATTGAGATCTAGAATGATATTGGCATTGCCCGCATTGTTGAACGTATATTCGTGATAGCCGACCCTTTTGGTAGTGGTAAGGCGTACATTAATATTGCTTTTGTCTAATTTGACAGCATAGAAGCCTGCCGTTGCTCTTTCATTTTTATGCGAAAACTTTGAAGAATACTCTTTACTGTTCAGGCTTGGATTTCCCATTGTAGGCATCAGCATGATATCTCCATAGTCTGAAACTCCGGTTCCGTTCAGGTGGGTATGAGAAAAACCATAGATCACGAAATCTGAATAATGATATCCGCTGCAACCGTCCCAGCTTCCATCAATTCTGGTATCCGGAGAAAGCTGTACCATCCCGAAAGGAACGATAGCACCGGGAAAAGTATGACCATGACCTCCGGTTCCTATCAACGGATTCACATATTGAGCGTAATTCTGTGCGGAAATGATCTGGGTAATAAATAAAGAAAATGCGATAAGCCCTTTTTTCATGTTCTGATTTTATAATAGCGAAGATATTGAAAAACAGGAGAAATGATGTAATAAAACGCAATTACGGTTTGTCTTATAAAAAACAATATAATTTATGAAGAAGACATTACTTGCTGTAATCATGCTCCTGCCTGCTCTTGCAATGGCTCAAAGTTTAACAGGAAAGATAACCCAAACCGGAAATGCTGTTTCATACGTTGAAGTGGTTGCTGTAAAAGATCAGAAAAATCACACCGCCATTTCAGACGAAAAAGGGAATTACTCCCTGAAACTTTCGGAAAATGGAAACTACACGATTAAGCTTATACAGGATGGTATAGAAATATCCAATAAAGATATGATCATCAACGGAGAAGTAAAGCAGGATTTTTCTATTGAAAAAAAGAAAGAAAAACAGATAGAAGGTGTTACACTTACTGCCAGAAAAAAACTGATTGAGAGAAAAGCAGACAGATTAGTTTTCAATGTTTCCAATTCGGTGGCTTCCCAGGGAATGGATGGGGCAGATGCTCTTGCAACGACGCCACTGGTAAAGGTAGATGATAATACAGGTGTTTCTATTGTCGGGAAAAGTGGGGTAGCAGTAATGATTAACGACCGAATTCTGAATTTATCAGATGCTGAACTCGTTGCCTACCTGAAAAGTCTCAGATCTGAAAATATTGAAAAAATAGAAGTCATTACGGCGCCTCCTGCCAAATATGAAGCGCAGGGAAATAGTGGTTTAATCAATATTGTTTTAAAGAAAAATCAGAATCTTGGATGGAGCGGAAGTCTTACCTCCAGCCTTCAGCAGCAGACCTATACCGGAAATTCAAACAGTGTGACGGTGAATTATCAGAATGAAAAACTGCGTACCTCATTGAAGTTAAGACAAAATAAAAATGAAAAGCACTCTTACGAAAACTATTGGATAGAAGGTGCAGATGGTCTTAAAAGTAATGATAACAGAAGAGATTTCGGGGATGGGGTTGGTGCTAATGTAAGTCTGGATTATCAACTGAGTACAAAGTCAAATATCGGGTTTATTTATGATGTCGGATTCGGGCATTCCAATATGGATATTACGAATACTTCAAACTATTTCCAGAATGGTAATTATACCAATACACTGCTTACTTATGCAGAACACAGAGCAACCAACAGACAACATACTGCCAGTGCTTATTACGATCTTAAATTCGGAAAGCAGGATAATAAACTGAGTATTACAGGAAACTATTTTTCTAATACACCGGAAACTACGATTGATTTTACCACTACAGAGAGTTCGGGTGATAGATTTGTTGTAAAATCACCGTCTATGGTAGATTATAAAATTTATTCCGGACAGGCAGATCTTACATTGCCTTATCAATTTGCAAAAACAGAAGCGGGGGTGAAATTCACGAATTTTGATAATAATTCCAGTATATTTTATCAGAACTTATCGAACGGGCAATATATTACAGATCCTTTGAAAAGCAATGAGTTTGAATATAATGAGAAAAATTATGCAGCTTATATCAGCTTTGAAAAATCTTTCAATGAAAAATGGTCAGCAAAAGCAGGCCTGCGCTACGAGTATTCTGTAGTCAACGGAAATTCTCTAACTTCCAGACAGCAGACCGAAAATTCTTATGGAAAATTCTTTCCTACAGCTTACGTTACTTATAAAAGCAATGAAAATCATACTTTCAACCTGAATTATTCCAAAAGAATCAACAGACCGGAATTCCGTGCCATCAATCCATACCGATGGTATAAAAACATCAATTCATATTTTACAGGAAATCCTTTCCTGAAGCCGTCTATCAATCATAATTTTGAGTTTTCTTATGTGTATAAAGGAAAATTATCGGCATCAGCGTATTTTCAGAGAACAGTAGATGCATTTGGTCAGCTGGCTACTCTGAAAGGCGAAAACAGGGTGAGCACTTTTGAAAATTATTACAACCAGAATAGTATGGGAGTTTCTCTTAATTATTCGGATACATTTTTCAAAAAATGGGAAGCCAATTACTCAGCCAATTATTCTTATATGAGCACAGATGTTTTTGCAACGGATGCCCTTTCCAGAAAAGGAAACAGCTATGATTTCGATTTTCAGAATAATATATCACTCAACCAGAGTAAAACAGTACAGTTGATTTTGAATTACTGGTTCCGTCTGCCTTCCAATTCCGGAAATTCCTATATGAAATTTGCAGGAAATCTTACCTCAGGCCTGAAACTGAATCTGATGGAAAAGAGTCTTCAGCTGAACCTATTTGTTTCCGATATTCTGAAACAGGGGAAAAGCCAGGGAGAAATCTATTATACTACAGGAACACACTCTTATAACAATTATTATGATGCCAGAAGACTTACGGTGTCTGCAACCTATACTTTTGGAAATAAAAAAGTAAAAGGTATGGATCGCAATGTAAGGTTTGATGAAAAAAACAGAGCCAATTGATCCCTGAACTTTAATGATTCAATGCATGGCATTGGCTACATCTAATTTTTGATGTCCGACGAAGGAAGAATCTCATTGCAGAAATACCTATACTTCTCCTTCAAAGAAATCATCAAGATATTTCTCCTGATCTTTTTCTTCCCGTCCGGAGCCCAGATATTTTTTCCAGGACTGAGATTCATGATAGACAATTCCCATTTCCCAAACACAGTAAGTCGGGAGGTGGGTTTTGCTTCTGTCCCATATTTCAAAGTTGCCGGAACCATCATAATAGACACTTTCCCATAATTCATTTTCACTTCGCCAGGTACATACCAAAAGAAGATAGTTTACTCCACAACGGTGCATAATGATGAATCCCAGATCATCAATGTTTTGAAAGTCTTCTTCCGCATTTTCAACACATAACCGGGCATTATGGATGTCCTGTGGAGAGATTTCTGAAAGGTCATCAGCCAGATCGTACCATTTGAATCTCGTTTTTCCAACCGTGAAAATTCCTTTTGGCAGTGCATGTTTAGAAGGGTAGGTGCTGGTTTTCATACTTATTTTTTTTTGATGATAAGGATAGGAATAAATCTAATCAATTTATTTTAAATATTTATTTATACATGCTTTTTATGAAGAATAAAATACCACAAAAGTGTGATGTGAATCAAATTGTAAATTTCATAAATTTGATTGTAAACTAATAATTTTTGGTCCGGCATGTTTAAAGAATATCCTAACATAAGACCATAAGAAAAACCAACACAAACTCAATCCAAAATATGATGGAAACACTATTTTTTTACCTTCTGCTGCTCGTTGCAGCTACGTTTCTGATATTTTACTTTAAAGACAGTCTGTACTCTGCTAAAAAAGTGAAAATATTCAAAGATATTGAGGGGAAATATCCCTATTATTTTATTCCCCAAAAGCCTGTCAAATGGTTTGATTTTACCGGGCTTATGAATAGTTTCAGAATGGTTTCTCTTTCTGCGGATATCCTTTCTATCATTGATAAAAGAGAAATGCAGACCGCTTTGGGAAAAGATACCGGAAGAGAACTTACAGAGAATAATTGTGATGAATCGGAAGATGAATTCTGGTTTGATTTCATTGCAGATACCGGAGATGGCTTTGATGCCACCACCTCAGTTTTTTATCATTTAACAAGAAACAGCTATACATATTCCTTTAAAAATGAATTTGACAGGGATGCTGAACATGAAACAGAAATTAAACTGAAAAGAGGATCTGTTCTGGTGGTAGGAGGTGATCTGGTATATCCGGTAGGCTCTGAAATCAATTATAGAGACCGTTTCAAAGGACCTTTAAGACTTGTAGCTCCGGATACAAAGGAAGCCGGCCCGATACTCATTGCCACACCGGGAAATCATGATTGGTATGATGGTTTAAGTGCTTTTTTCAGGCTGATGTGCCAGAGAAGTAAAATCAGTGATTACAGAACAGTACAGAACAGAAGCTATTTTGCCTATTCATTAAGGAAAAATGTCCACTTAATGGGTATTGACAATCAGCTGCTGGGAGATATTGATATTCCTCAAATGACTTTTTTTACGGAATATGTAGAAAAAATATCAAAGGGCAACGATGTCAATCATGTGATATTGCTCATTGCAGAACCTTACTGGTATCATTATGATATAAAAGATAGGCACCAAAGAAGACAGCGCATGGACAGCCTGGAATATATTATCAGAACGATGAAAGAAGCAGTCAGAAAACTGGAAGCCTGTAATATAAAGTCAGAAATTATTTTTGATGTGGTGCTTACGGGAGATATTCATCATTATTCCCATTATAAATTGGATAAAAATGTGAAAGACTACGAAAAAGAAATCAAACATTATATTACCTCGGGAGGTGGGGGAGCTTTCGGGCATATTACCCATTTCTTAAAAGATGAAATACAGCTTCCCATCCTACAAAATACCACCACTACAGAACTGAAATATGAACTGGACGGCAAATATCCATCTAAAGAAAAGTCAGGAAAGAAAACATTCTGGAACCTTATTTTTTTTATGATCAATTATGAATTCACCGTATTGCTGTTTTTTCTTTCATCAATTGTTGCGTGTATCTTTTGTTACTCGGATTCTATTTTGAAATGGCTGGTATTATTTGTAATTCCTATGGTATTTTATTTTACCATTACGAAAGTCACAAGTACAGAATGTTCAGACGAAGAACAATGGAAGAGCAAAATGATGCGGGGAGCTTTGTTTTTGCTGTCGTTTGGGATTCAATTGTGGGTATTTGCGATATTTCCTGAATACAATGAAGTTGTTTTCTTACAGGACAGCCGTTTTTCTTTTGTTGATGACCTGAAAAACTTTTTTAATGTTCCGGCCGGAAACAATTATCTTATTGTGCAGGTTATTATTTCCGGGCTTTTACAATCCATACTTTTCGGATGGTATATTCTTTTGGGGTACTGCCTTTTCAAATTTTATGTCACCGAAATCTCATCAGGAAAAATAAATACGGGAAATAAAAACTTTCTGAAGTTTAAAATAACAGATAAAGAAATTGTCATCTATGTAGTGGCTATCAGGAAAACATACCCATGGATGAAGGTATTAAAAAAGAAACAGGCTTTTGACCTTCAAAGAGAGATGCTTACAGAAGATCCAAAGAAATTTATCAAAGATAATTTTAAAATAGATCCGGACAAAAATGTGAAAATTATCGACAAAATAACAATTCCGTTATAATCTCACTTTTAAAACTGCTAAAACCTCAAAAACTAAACTCATGGAAACGAATTTAAAAAAAACGGCTCAGGATGATCACAACGGAGTTTTGATCTCTTATTATCAATTGAGAATGTTCATCGGACTGCTAGGGTTCCTCCTTTCATTTCTCCTTATTATCACCACTTATTTTCTGAATGACAGACATCCGTTCAAAGTAAGTATCAGTCATTATTACTACAGTTTCGGTCACATCATTTTTGTAGGAACACTGTGTATATTAGGAGGATTGTTCGCAACCTACAGAGGGAAAGATAAATATGAAAACAGACTTTCAAATTTTGCCGGGATAATGGCAGTATTGGTTGCTGTTTTTCCAACAAGATTTAAAGGGTATTGCGGAAATATTTATATTACTATAGATGAAGTAAATTATCCGGACTGGTTCAGTGGTGTGCATTATATTAGTGCCCTTTTGCTCTTCCTGTCTTTTGCTGTTTTTTGTCTCTATTTCTTTCAAAAAAGTGATAAAGAACAGGATGGTAAACCTATTTCTGATGAAGAAAAGCTAAAGAAACGCCGCAGAAATCTTTATTACAAAGTATGCGGTTGGGGAATCATCATCAGTATTGCCTGTATCGGACTTATTGCTTTTTCAGGAAAAGATTCGGCCTCCGCCAATGAATTTTTAACCTATTCTACCCTTATTTTTGAAACCACATCATTATTTTTCTTCTCTACCTCATGGCTGTTAAAATCCAGTGAATTCTGGAATAAAAATATTCCGCTAGTAACCTATTTCAGGTAATAATTAGCTCAAGCCTAAAAGTCTGAAAGTCTGTGTTTACAAAAGAATTTATCTATGATTGTGTTTACTTATTCTAAATAGGCGAAAAATGCGTAAATTTGTAAACAATTTATATTTATATGTTGACGAAAGAAAAGGTTCAGGATTTCCTTAAAGAAATAGAAGTAGACGATTTGGTGAGTAATTTTCAGATTATGGGTAATGATGTTTATATCGACATGACTGCTCATTCACCTGCAATGCACGAAAAGAAAAAACTGGAAGCTGCCATGAAACAGGCTTTTGCCAGTGAGTTTGGAGAAAACGTTCATTTAAAACTTAAAATCGTTTCTCCGGAGCCTAGTGAAATTCAGCAAAGTCAGATCAAAGGAA
>JASLCD010000295.1 GCA_030146295.1 Chryseobacterium sp. | reverse complement strand
TTGAATTTTTGTTTCTTTTGTTTCAAGACAAAAGAAAATAAGATCAATGAAAAAGCTGCCTCAACATGAAACAGCTTTTGTATATTCTAACAGTTAGAACGTTATCTAACCGCTCAATTATTTCCTATCCTGCGCCCCAAAAACCTTCTGCAAAATGCTTGTCGTCCTCATTGCAGGAGTATTTCTGATACCACTCTCTTTATCGGCTACCATTTTGAATACCCCATTAATGGTTTCTGTTGTCACATATTCATTAAGATCTGTTGTTACAGACTGTCCGGTAAAAGTATTGTATTTTGAAATCAGATTTTTCCAAAGCGTATCAGCCCCCACTTTTCCTAACGATGCCTTTACTTTAGGCTGAAAAGCACTAAATAATTGGCTCTGGGTTTTTCCCTGAAGATAGCTTGTAGCGGCATTATTACTGCCCAATAAAATATTTTTAGCATCGGTAATGGTCATAGAAGTAATGGCATTGGTGAAAATAGGAGCAGCTTCTGTTACGGCATCTTCAGCAGCTCTGTTTAATAATTTCACACCTTCATCAGCAAGACTTCCCATACCGATAGAACGCAAAGTGGTGTCGATTTTTCTTAATTTTTCAGGCATTAAAATTTTTACCGCTTCATTTTTGAAAAAACCATCTGTAACCGCCAGCTTTTTGACACCATCCGTTACACCTATATTTAAAGCTTCTTTTAATCCTGAAGAAATCTGAGTAGAAGTAAGGTTTCCGAGATTGGCAGATGATGTATTAGTCTGGCTGGAAGTTGTTGTCGTGGTTTTAGTACCGTTATTTTTTACAGGAACATTCAAATCTACGCCTGTTTTATCTTTAACAGTAGATTTTATAATATCGAAAATCTGTGCCTGTGTTGACATAGAGAATAATAACCCGGCTGCCAGAAAAATGTTTTTTTTCATCTTTTTTTTTACAAATTTAAGTCTTTTAATTTTTTTAAGTCGTCTAAGTTGATCAAAAAACAAACCATACTATACAGAATACAATAGAAGAATATCTAGGCGTATGATTTAACAAACTGTAAATTGTCCATTCACAAGAATCTAAACAATTTGAAAGCCTTAAATTTTGTTTTTAAAAAGACCTCAGGAGTTTTGAAAAATAATTATCTTAGCTCAAACCTTAATCCCATCTAATGATACGGACTCTTTTAGTATTTTTTGTATTGATTTCAAACATAATTATTGCTCAGAATAAATTGAATTTAATTCCTTATCCTCAAAAAGTTGAACTCCTGCAGGGAGAATTTTTAATCCCGGAAAAACTGGTGTTAAGCAGCAATTTGCCAAAAGAAGAAACGGAATATTTCAAAAAGCATGTAGGCTCTCCGTTTGAATTTCAGGATATGCAGAAGGGAGAGGGAATTCATTTGATCCATTCCATAATTCCTGCGTCTTCAACGGCAGGCGTTGAACAGAAAAAAGAATACTATTCTATAGAAATTTCCCCGAAACAAATTCATATAAAGTCTTATACCAGACAGGGATATTTTCTGGCGCTGCAGACCCTGATTCAGATTTTCGGACAATATAAAGAGCGCATGAAAATTCCGGCTTTAAAAATTGAAGATCAGCCGAAATTTGCGTGGAGAGGAATGCATCTCGATGTTTGCCGTCATTTTTTTACCGTGGATGAGGTGAAGCAGTATATCGACTATCTGGCCATGTATAAACTGAATACTTTTCACTGGCATTTAACAGATGATCAGGGATGGAGAATTGAAATTAAAAAATATCCTAAGCTTACCCAGATTGGTTCAAAACGTAAAGAATCAATGATCGGGGCTTATGTTGACAATACCTTTGACGGAACACCTTACGGGCCTTATTTCTATACACAGGAACAAATAAAAGAAGTTGTGAAATATGCTCAGGACAGATATATTACTGTTGTTCCTGAAATAGAAATGCCGGGACACGCATTGGCAGCGCTATCTGCATATCCGGAACTGGCATGTACAAAAGGACCTTTTGAATCTGCTACAAAATGGGGTGTTTTTGATGATGTGTTCTGCCCGAAAGATGAAACATTTACATTCCTGGAGAATGTTCTGGATGAAGTGATTCAGTTATTTCCATCCCAATATATTCACATAGGCGGTGACGAATGCCCAAAAACACGATGGAAAGAGTGTGCACACTGTCAGGAACTGATTAAGAAAAATAATTTAAAAGACGAGCATGGTCTGCAAAGCTATTTCATTCATAGAATTGAAAAGTATGTGAACAGCAAAGGACGAAAAATTATTGGCTGGGATGAAATTTTAGAAGGCGGATTGGCCCCGAATGCAGCAGTGATGAGCTGGACGGGTGTAAACGGAGGTATTGAAGCGGCGAAATCAAAACACTTTGCTGTAATGACTCCCGGAGCGTATTGTTATTTCGACCACTATCAGGGAGATCCACAGTCAGAGCCTAATGCTTTTGGAGGATTTACACCTCTAGAAAAAGTATACTCTTACAATCCTGTTCCTTCCGAACTGAATGCAGAGCAGGCCAAATATATCTTGGGTGTTCAGGCGAACCTTTGGACAGAATATATTTTGGATTTTAAACATGTACAATACATGATTTTTCCAAGATTAATGGCACTTTCTGAAGTGGGATGGGGAACATCGGATCCTAAAAATTATAAAGAATTTGAAAACAGAGTGATCAACCAGTTCAAAGTTCTGGATGCAATGAAGGTAAACTATGCAAGAAGTATTTATAATATTACAGGAAAAGTGATTCCTTCAAATAACGGAATTGCTTACGAACTGTCAACTTCACAAGATTCTAAAGGAATAAGATATACATTGGATGGAACAGATCCTTCCATCAATTCCAAAACTTATCAAAGTGCTGTAAAGATTCCTAATTCTTTAACGATGAAATCCGCTTATTTTGAAAACGGACAGCTAAAGAGTGCTATTTCTTCACAACAATTTACGATTTCAAAAACCACAGGAAAAAGCATAAGCCTTGAGCAGCAGCCTAGTGAAAATTATTCTTTTGGAGGCGCTTTTACTTTAGTAGATGGTATTATCGGAAATGTAAAGCAATTGGGCAAAACATGGCTTGGTTTCCAGGGGAAAGATGTGGTAGCAACCATAGATTTCGGACAGAAAACAGCCTTTTCAGAAGTTTATTTTAATACTCTTGAAAATAAAGGAAGCTGGATTCATCTTGCCAGATTGGCAAAGATTTTTATTTCTGATGACAACAAAAATTTTAAAATGATCAAAGAAATCGGAGCATCGGAGATTGTGAAAGCCAATGGAAAAATCAGGTTGAATGTAGGAGCCCAGAATGCAAAATACCTGAAAGTAAATATTGAAAATGCAGGCATTATTCCGGCTGGAAATCCTGGAGCAGATTCAAAAGCATGGTTGTTTGTAGATGAAATTGGTGTAAATTAGCTTTATTAGTAAACTCATGTACAAATCAATTTCCTTCATTTTATCGTTTTTTTTTATGTTCTCATGTAAGCCTGAAAATGTAAAAGCAAAAGAATTTAAAATAGGAAAAGTTAGTTTTAATTATCCTTCTGATTGGAAATTAATAGAACCAAAGATGATTGATTCTTACAGTGCATATTTAACTAATAATGAAGATACTATATTTATAAATTATGGAAGATATAATCATAAAATTTACAAAAATAAATTAAGTGAAAATTTAAGAGAACAAATTAATATAAATGGGAGAGAAGCAGTCATTGAAATTCCAAATTTTACACAAGGATTTTATACTATTTACGTTCCAAAATTAGATTCATTAGATGGAGTTATTATATCCTCATCTCCATTAAAGGATAGGGAAAAAGTTGCTGCAATATTATCTGGTTTTAAAATAGACAATACTGGTAATTCTAATATTTTAGATAAGAAGAATTTCTCAAACAAAAACAAAGAAACCGGATTAACTAATTATGAATACAATTGCCTGAGCTGTCATTCTGAAAATAAACGGATTATTGGTAGATCATTAGATAAAGCTTTTATAAATTCCAAAAGCAGTAAATGGTTGACAAACTATCTATACTCAGATAAAAAAGATTATTATACTGATATTAAGTGCTTTCAATTTGATAAAAAAGATTCGATATTAGTAAATCAAATGGTAAATTACCTAAAACATTACAATTAAAATTATGCAGGACAATACCATACTGTCTTCCGAATTTTCATCATCACCGGATCTGGTGGAAAAGCTGTATCAATATGGTACAACCAAAAACTACCATGAAGGAGATATCATATTAGATGAAAATGCTTCCATACGTTCTATTCCTATTGTGATGAAAGGAATGCTGAAAGTCATCCGGACTGAAGAGGACGGACGGGAAATTTTACTGTACTACATCAAAGCAGGAGAAAGCTGTATCATGTCTTTTCTGGGGGGAATGCATAATGAAAAAAGCATTGTAAGGGCTGAGATTGAAGAAGATGCTGAAATTCTTTTTCTGCCGGTAGACAAGGTGTCTTTATTCATCAAAGAACATCCGGAATGGCTAGACTATATCTTCAGACTGTATCATAAAAGATTTGAAGAACTACTGGATATCATCAATGCGATTGCTTTCAAAAAAGTAGATGAAAGACTTCTGAATCTGCTGCAAAAAAAATCAGAGCTTACCAACTCTGAAACCATCAACACAACCCATGAACAGCTTGCAAATGAACTGGGAACCGCAAGAGTAGTGGTCTCAAGACTCCTAAAACAGTTAGAAGAAGATGGAAGGCTTAAACTCGGCAGAAACAAAATTACCCTTCTGAAAACCCTCAACTCATAAACTTTACCTCAATTTAATAGAAGGTACTCCTATTCCTCCTCCTTTGGCGGGAGATTCAACAGCCATCATGCTAAAAGATCCCCTTATGTAACAAAAGTAGCTGTAGACCACCGCTCACTTTCCCATTTTTGCATCAGATTTATTGGAATAGTAAAATGGAAATAATAGGGTATACCGCAGCAGTTTTAATTGGAATTTCTCTTGGCCTGATCGGAGGCGGAGGAAGTATTCTCACCGTTCCTGTCCTTGTTTATCTCTTTGGTATCGATGCCTTTCTGGCTACGGAATATTCCCTTTTTATTGTGGGAATAAGCAGTCTGATTGGGTCTGTATCTTATGGTAAAAAAGGTCTGGTCAATTTTAAAATGGTATTGATATTCGGAATTCCTTCTGTGATATCCATCTTTCTGACCAGAATATATCTTCTTCCTTTAATTCCGGAAGAAGTATTCCGAGTGCGGAACTTTATGATTACCCGAAACATTTTCCTATTATTGGTTTTTGCAGGGCTGATGATTCTGGCTTCTTACAAAATGATAAAAAGCAATACTTCAGAAGAATCTCAGGAAAGTACAACAGATAAGAATAATACTTTGCTGGCAGTGGGACAGGGTTCTCTTGTAGGTGTTTTAACAGGATTGGTAGGAGCCGGAGGTGGTTTTATGATCATTCCCGCATTGGTAAATCTGTTGAAAATTCCTATGAAAACTGCAATAGGAACCTCTTTAGTCATTATCTCTCTCAATTCTTTGATAGGATTCTTTTCTTCCGTAAATAACGTGAAAATAGAATGGAAATTATTGATTTCCATTGCCATCATTGCTGTAGCAGGAATTATGATCGGTTCTCAGTTATCAAAAAAGATAGACGGGAAAAAGCTGAAACCTGCATTCGGATGGTTTATCCTGGTGATGGGGATTTACATTATCATCAAAGAAATCTTTCTGTAATGCTCTTATGTAACAAAAGTAGCTGTGGAGGAAAAAAGAAAGCGGGAGATTTGTATCAGATAACAACATAAAAAAAATACTTATAATGAAAATAGAACAGATTTATACAGGATGTCTGGCGCAGGGAGCTTATTATATCACCTCAGCCGGTGAAGCAGCAATCATTGATCCTTTAAGGGAAACACAGCCTTATATCAACAGACTGAAAGAAGATGGAGTACAATTAAAATATATTTTTGAAACCCACTTTCATGCAGATTTTGTCAGCGGACATTTGGATTTAAGTAATAAAACAGAAGCTCCAATTGTGTACGGGCCAACAGCAGATCCTGAATTTGAAGCCATCATAGCAGAAGATAATCAGATCTTTGAAATAGGGGATGTCAAAATAAAAGTGCTTCATACACCAGGTCATACGCTTGAGAGCTCATGTTATCTGCTGATAGATGAGAAAGGAGATGAAAAAGTACTTTTCAGCGGTGATACTTTATTTCTAGGAGATGTAGGACGTCCGGATCTGGCACAGAAAGGTGCTAATATGACTCAGGAAGAACTGGCAGGGCTTTTATATGATAGTTTGTACCATAAAATTCTGCCTTTGAATGATGACATTACAGTATATCCTGCTCACGGCGCCGGCTCAGCCTGTGGTAAAAATATGCAGAAAGAAACAGTAGATACCCTGGGAAATCAGAAAAAAACCAATTACGCCCTGAATCAAAAGGACAGACAGAGCTTTATAAAAGAATTGACTGACGGGCTTTTACCACCACCTGCTTATTTTGGAATGAATGTCATGATGAACAAAAAAGGATACCGCAGTTTTGATAAAGTTCTTTCAAAGGGGCTGCATGCACTGGTTCCGGACCAATTTGAAGAAATTGCTGAAGCCTCAGGAGCTTTGATTCTCGATGTAAGAAACAACCGTGATTTTGCCAAAGGCTTTGTTCCGCAATCGGTCAATATTGGTTTGGATGGTGACTTTGCCCCTTGGGTAGGAGCTTTAATTGCAGAGGTAAAACAACCTATACTGCTGATAACGGAAATAGGAGCTGAGGAAGAAGCAGTAACTAGATTAAGCAGAGTGGGATTCGATACTGTTTTAGGATTTTTGGAAGGAGGTTTCAATGCTTGGAAGCAGAATGGAAAAGAAACAGATGGTGTCAATCGTATTTCTGCAGAGCAGTTTGAAAATGAAATAAAAGGAAAAGAAACAAAAATTATCGATATCAGAAGAGAAGGTGAATACAATGCGGAACATATTCTTGAAGCCTATAGCAGACCTTTAGCCTATATCAATGAATGGATTCATACAATACAACCTGATGAACATTTTTATATGCACTGTGGAAGCGGATACAGAAGCACAATGGCTGCCAGCATTCTTCAGGCAAGAGGATACAGGAACTTTACAGAAATTGAAGGTGGTTTCAAAGCGATTGCCTCCACAGGTATTCCTACAAGTGATTTTGTGTGTCAGACTAAAATTTTAAATAAATTAGATTAAAAAAGAAGAAATGTTGGAGTTAATAAAAGAACCATGGCCATGGTATATTGCCGGCCCTTTGATTGGGCTTACTGTCCCGGCTTTATTGATTATCGGAAATAAATCCTTTGGAATAAGCTCTTCGCTGAGGCATATCTGCGCCGCCTGTATACCTTCAAATGTGAATTTTTTCAAATATGACTGGAAAAAAGAAGCCTGGAATTTATTTTTTGTGTTAGGAATTTTCTTTGGAGGAATGATTGCTGCTCATTTTTTACTTAATCCTGAGGAAATTACTGTTAATGCCAATCTGAAAAGAGAACTGGCAGGCTACGGAATTACAGACTACAGCAATCTGGTGCCAGCTCAGCTCATGAATTTTGAAAGTTTATTCACGTTGAGAGGCTTTATCATCATGGTCGTTGGTGGTTTTTTGGTAGGTTTCGGAACAAGATATGCGGGAGGGTGCACCAGCGGACATGCCATCATGGGACTTTCCAATTTACAGTGGCCCTCTTTGGTAGCGACAATCTGTTTTATGATCGGAGGATTTTTAATGGCTAATCTTATTCTGCCTGTGATCCTTTCCCTGTAAATATAATTTTTAAAAAAGATTGAAATAATGATAAAAGAAAAAGAACAGGATATACGTCATCAGGATGCTGTTTGTGTAAACAAAAGTATCCTTACCCACCGATGGTATCACAACCTGAAGTATCTGGCTGCAGGGATTATTTTCGGAATTATTTTTGTGAAAGCGGAAGTGATCAGCTGGTTCAGGATACAGGAAATGTTCCGCCTGCAGTCTTTTCACATGTACGGAATCATTGGGAGCGCTGTGCTGGTGGGGATGATTTCTGTATGGCTGATCAAAAAGTTTAAGATAAAAACAATATATGGGGAGCCTATTACCTTTACTCCTAAAAAGTTTAATAAAGGCCAGATCTATGGCGGATTGATATTTGGTTTTGGCTGGGCCATTACCGGAGCCTGTCCCGGACCTCTCTTTGGACAGATCGGGACCGGAGCTCTGGCGGTATCTGTCACCTTGTTGAGCGCTATTGCCGGAACATGGGTGTATGGATATTTCAGAGAAAAATTACCACATTGATGTCTTATAAAAAAGACTGCTGAAAATCATCGGCAGTCTTTTTTAAAGTATAAAATTATGAGTAAATGAAGTTCTCTGCTCCCAGGGCCATATAAAGATTAATGCGCTCTATTCTGTACTGAAGTTCCAGATTGATGAGGTTCATTTCATTTTTCAGAAGATCCCTTTGTTTACGGATCAGTACAAAACTGTTGTTGGTACCAACCTTTATCTGTTTCTCAGTCAGATTGATATTGTTTTTCAGTTCATTGACAGCACTGGTTGTAAAAGTGATCTGCTTTTCAATAGAACGGAGATTTGCTAAAGAAGATTCCACTTCGTTCAGGGCATTAAGAACAGCCTTTGAATATTCTTCAACGATCTGTTTCTGCTGAGAGGTTTTTATTTCCACATTCTTTTTGAGCTTTCCGTTGTTGAACAAAGGAGAAACTAATCCGCTGCCTACTTTTATCAGAGGATTGGAAAATAGAGAATTGATAGATTCCACGTTGCTTCCGGCAGTTCCCAGAGAAGAACTTATACTCAATGAAGGAAGCCTTGCTGCTTTAGCCTGCTGTAATTCGTAAAAGGCTTTTTCAATCTGAAAATGATTAGCCTGTATATCTGATCTGTTCTCTAAAAGCTGAAGTGGAAAAGACTCCGGGATAGGCGAATTTACCGTGTTGAAGTAATTCTGGGTCGCCAGCTTCCCTTCCGGATATTTTCCGGTGAGCAGTTCCAATGATCTTCTGGACTGTATATTTGCATTTTTTACCTTTTCAAGATAACCCTGCAGGGAAATAATCTCTGCTGTTATATTGGAGATATCCAAAGCATTTGCCGTTCCCACTTTCTTTTGAATAACATACAGTCTTTCCAGGTCTTTAGATTTCTGAATGTAACTTTCAATCTTATCTTCCTGAATATTTCCCGCAATATTCAGAAAATAAGCTTTAGTAATCATTCCCGCAATAGACTGGTACAGCAAGGTATTCTGATGTTTCACAGAAAAATAATTACTGGTAGCCGCCATCTGTGAAGATTTGTTCTTACCCCAAAGGTCAATTTCCCAATTGGCCTTTAATGCCAGACGTCTGATCTGGGTATCACTTACTAAATTATTAGAAGTATTGGCTACAGCACTTACACTCGGATAAAGATCACTTCCCGCAATCTCCATTGATAATTCTACCTGATTTAGCTTTTCCTTCGCAATAATGAGGTCCGAATTATAAAGCATCCCTTCATTAATCAGAGTTTCCAGCTGTGGCGTTTTGAGATCAGTGATCCAGTCATAGGATATGGATCTGGAGTTGGATTTTCTGTCGAAAATCCATTCATCCGGAATTTCTATGTGAGAAGCTATTTCACTCTTTTCTTTGAGCTGGTTTATATTTTCTTTCGTTGGCTCTTTATAACCGATACATGAGCTTAAACTTACAGAAAGTATACCCAGGATAATTAATTTCTTGCACATATTAATGAAGTTTAGGAATCAGGTAGTTGATCTTACTGCTAACACGCACCATTACTTTTCTGATAAGATGAAGCGGTTTAATATGATCAGAATAAATAACGGCAGTTCCTCTTGCACCAACTGTAAGCTGTTTCTGATTATCTTCCAGAACAAATTTGGCAATAAGTTTCCCATCGGTTTCCGGCAGTTGTCTCGCGGTATCAGGAAGTCCGGCCGTAGAACCGTTGCCTCCCAGCATTCCTCCTGCATTATTCATAATTCCCTGGCTGGTAGCATCAATCACATATTCAAGTCTGGCCTTCACCACTTTTCCAGGTTCTGTCTTAAGGGCCAGCTCCACCTCATCACCGTTTTTTACCGTTTCCAATTCATTCTGAGCAAAAAAACCAATTACAGACTGCTGTTTCTGAATCAGAACAAAAGCAGATTTGAAAGGTGCCATTATGGCCCCTTCATTCAGCTGAACATTCGGAATGACTCCATCAGTGGGAGCTAAAACAACTGTTTGGGAAAGATTCCATTTTGCCTGGTCCAGTTTTGCCTGAATTTCAGATACCGATGAATTTTCTCCACCATATGAAGCATTGGATTTGGTTTCCAGAGACCGCTGTTGTGACTGTGCAGCACTGATTCTGGATTGCAGATCCTGTACATTGGTAATAGCCTGTTCAAGGTCAAACTTATTGGCCGCACCGGCTTCCACCAATTCCTTATACTGAGCAGCTCTTTTATTGGCAAGATCAAGCTGAGACTGTAATCCGGCAATATTTTTTCTGGATGCTGAGATATCAGTGTTGTAAGAACTTACAGTCGCCTTCATATTGCTTAGTTTAGCTTCCAGAGATTTGATTTCCTGTATATAAGGCTCTCTGTCCAGTACAAATAAAGTGTCCCCTTTTTTTACTTCCTGATTGGTACTTACATATACTTTCTTCACCTTCCCCAAAACCTGAGTGGTAATATCCACACTTCTGTTTCCTACCTTTACATCAGAGGTGATGGGGCAGTAATAATTTAAACTCAATATCAATGCAATAGATCCGAAAATAGGTAATGAGTACACCACTACCTGTGTGGTAAACGTCCAGGGGATCAGTTTTAATTTTTTAATAAGAAGCCAGCATATTCCGGCATATATTGCGATTAGTAATTCCAGCATATTTGTTAATTTTCGAGGGTTTTCAATTCTTCTTCAGTGATTTCTGTGTCTTTTTCGGGGATATTCTGATTTCCATAATCATAGTTGGCCCAGATTAAAGCAACCGGCCATAAAAGGCCTCCAAAAACAAGGGAAAGGAGGCACATACTTTTTATGGCGTTCAGTTGAGGATGTTTCTTTTTTTCTGCTACTTTTTCCGGATAGATGTGAACCTTCCAGAAGAGGTAAATACCTGCAAGAGGTAAAACAAGTAAAATTAACCATGAAGCAGCATTTGCTATATTGTCTTCTAAATTGCCTGTGGATGCCTGAACAAAATTGCATGAAAATAACAGGCAAAGAAGTAAGGATGTTCTTTGCATAAAATAATTGTATAAGGTAATAATGAAATGTAAACAAGGTCGTAACCGGCTGTCAGTATTGATCTGCCTGATTACTATGAATCCTGATGAAGATTAAAGGTGATTCAATAATAAGGTGTTTTTTTAGGTGACATTTTTCTCATTTTGCTTTTAATTGTTTGTGTAATAGTATTTTCAGTAAGCAAAAATAGAATGAATACAATGAGAAAAAGTATTCCTAAGTTATTTTTTTCTTTCGTTCCTTTTTTTATGAATGCGTGCTGTCATCCTCGAAAGAGAGTTGGGAGTAATGCCCAGAAAATTAGCAATATACTTTCTATTGGCATTTTGTGAAGTAAAAGGACGGGTCTCCAGAAACTCCTCATATCTTGAGTGTGGAGAGGTAGAACAAAGCTGCTCAATGCGTGTTTTGGCTATATTGATGATGAGCTTTAAAGATTTGAGATACACATTGTAAATGCCTCTGTGCTGAAAGGCAGCCTCTTCAAATTCACTTTTGTTGAACAGGAAAATCTGGCTTTCCAGTACAGCTTCTATAGTATATTTTCTTTCGTTCTCATCGCAGTAGGATTCCGGACTTTCCATAATAGCGGCCTCCTTTTCCGAAGGTAAAAACAGGTTGCTTTCAACCCCGTTTTCATCATCAAAGAAAAATCTTAATAATCCATTGGAAAGAATGAATAAATGATTGAAGGGCTTACCCGGTTCTGTCAGTTTTTCTTTTCTTCGAAGCAGTCTTGGGGTGCTGATACCAACCAGAATCGTAATTTCCTCATCAGAGAGTTCCTGAAAGAAAGAGATATTCCTGAAAGTTTTAAATGAGTCCATTACAGCAGTAAAGATAAATAAAAATAATACAAGGATATTCATAGAATTGTCATGAGGATTTCATGGAAGTTTTTTTTAGATTTGTGGGTATTATACAATTTGAGATACCATGAACAATAACCGAAGAAGTTTTATAAAAAAACTGGGAATTGCAACAGCAGCACTTGCCGTAAA
>JASLCD010000283.1 GCA_030146295.1 Chryseobacterium sp. | reverse complement strand
CTTGCACCCCACACCAATGTTCCTTTTCCGGTAAAAGTTCTGATTGCATTGATTGATTTTCCGGCTGCAGCATCTACATTAAGCAGGTCCTGTTCTTTATTGGAGATTTTTACGGCAGGTGCCTCTACTAGGTTAAGCCCTAAATTAGCAGGTGATTTCCATACTCCGGAAGTACCGTCTACTTTAGTATAAACTCCGGCCATTGCTGATGATGGTACCAGTACCACCTGCTCAGACTCAATGGCTTTTTTAGCCTGATTATACAGTTCAGAATTAACAGACTTCAAATCTGCTAAAGTTGTAATACCTGATGCACCAGTAACTGCAATATCAGCATCTTTGAAATCATAGCTTAGCACAGTCTTCAGTTTTGGATAATAAGCCGCTCCGTATTTAAGACCTGTAGAAGAAACTTTATTTCTAAAAGCAGCAGCATCTTCAAGAACATCCATGATAACGAATCTGTCTTTTAATGATTCTGCCTGATCTAAAGCCTTGTTGTATAAAGCGTAGATTTTGCCGATAGCAACTGGATCACCTGCTTTGCCTGCAACAATACTGCTGGCAGCAAGAGCATCAGCCTCAATAGTCGTAGCTGTAGTAAAATCTGTCTCAAAAGCAACAACAACCTGCTGGGCTGCAGCCTTCACAGTAGCCACAGTAGCATTATTAACAGCAGCAGCCATCTGAACAGCCGCTACGACAGCCTGACCTGCCTGAGCGCCAGCAGCATTAGCCGTATTAAATTCTGTTGCCTTAGCAACAGCTGCCGCAACAGCAGCCTCTACATTAGCACCTGCAACAGCGTCTGCAACAGCACCCGCAATACCTTTTGCTGCGAAAGCAGCATTCTTAGTATGTAATGCTGTAGCAGCAACGGCCTGAGCATCAGAAACATCAGCAGCAGAAGGAACTAAATCCTGAAGATCCGGAAAAACGATCAGGGTAGGTTCATCTTCTTTTTTTAATAATTCAAGACCGGATAAAAAAGCCGCTGCCGGTGTAGGAGCTCCTTCACTCCCCGGACTTTTATAATCTCCTACAGAAACGATATAACAAGGGCCTCCACCATTGCCAAAATACATCTGCATGGCATAATACATTTTAAAATTGCTTACCTTGGTTGGCATTGCTGTTGCAACACCATCTTTGAAAGCTACAGCGAAGATTTCCGGGTTTGCTTTTCCAAAAAGCTGTTCATACTCCAACATTGAAGCAATTCTCGTTGGTTTATTTTTCGGTCCATCCGCTGTATACCCAATAAAAGCAGGGATAGCCGTTTCAACTTGCGCTACGGAAGGTGGAAATTTTCCTTGTTCCTCCACGTAAACTCCAGGGGTTTTGTAATTCATTTTAAAAAAATTTTACGTTAATATTAATTATTCCTCGAAGTGAAAAACTTCGAATATTTATTCGTGATTGATTGATTGATTTTTTAGATTATTGTAGCTTGTGCGAGAAGTTGAGTACAATAAATTCTGCCGGACGTACTAGTGCTATTTTGAGTTCTACAGTCATCGTAGTAGTTCCTTCTATTCCCTTAACAGTTACTTCGTAAGCTTCTTTCGGAGTACTGCCTGCTAATGCACCTTCCATCCATTGCTGGTTAAGAAAATTTTCTAACATTGTTTTTGCCCGCAACCATGTATGAGGAATATTAGGTTCATTAATAAACTTATCAAGGGATTCTTTTATCGCCTGTCTGATCATATTATAATAACGACATACATGTACATACTTCCATTCGTTATCTTTTCCATCATTATTTTTATCTTTCCCTTCAAGCGTTCTGGCTCCCCAGATCAAGGTTCCCTTTCCTGTAAAGGTTCTGATCGCATTGATTGATTTTCCGAAAGCATCGATGTTTAAAGCCGACTGTTCCTGATCGGAAATTTTTTCTGTCGGGGTAATGACATAGCTAATATTGACATTTGCCGGAGCTTTCCACACTCCTCTCGTACTGTCTATCCTACCATACACTCCCGCTATTGCTGATGAAGGCGGCAAAACCACTTTTAACGACTGTATTTCTTTTTTTACCTGATTGTATAATGCTGAATTAGATGATTCCAAATTTTTAAGCGTTATTCCATCTGCCTCTCCTTTTTCGTCTTTTATTTCGAGAATTGCATTTTTCAATGCATCAAACTCTCCACTGAAATCAGGGGTATTTTCATCTGAATCGGCAGGAATAATAAAATCATCTATTGTTCCGTCATATATGGCATCTGAAACCACTTTTGCCTCATCAATAACTGCTGTTAAGGCATTTTTTTTATCCCCTGCATCAGCCGTTTCATTCACTTCTTCGGCGATCGCAATAGCTTGATCCAATAAATCAGCAAGAGCAAAAGCGTCAGCAGATCCGGTTGATAATTCAACACTTGCCAATCTTTTTAATTCAGTTAAAGCATTGATCTCTCCTGCATAAAAAAGAGCACTGTCCTGTCCTGTCTTTTGTAAACCGGTATGTATTATAGGGGTTTGGGTCTCATCAAAAGTATAATTCAAAATGGTTTTTAAGTGAGGGAAGTAAGCTGCGGCATGATGAGTCGGGTTTATTTTACTCCTGAAAGATTCAATCGTGGTAGGATTGCCTGATTGGCTGACAGAGTTTCCGTAATAGGTATCTAATATAACAAACCTGTTTTTCTCCTCATCTTTAGTTTTATCAATTGCCTGATTATAAATACTATAAAACTCAGATTCATTGGTTAATGAAATAGCATCAGGGAAAATAATAAGAATAGGTTCGTTAATATCTTTATGATCAACCTTACCGAGTCCGATTTCCAATGCAGATAGTTGTATGTCTGCTGATGTATAATCCCCTACAGAAATGATATAACACGGTCCGCCGCCATTTGCAAAATACATTTGAAGCGAATAGTACATTAAGAACTGTACCTGTGGCGCTACAATTGTTGCTCCTTTGCCTTCTACATCTTTTAGCTGAATATTTTCTTTTTTTGCCTTTCCAAAATATTGTTCATATTCTAAAAGAGAACTGATTCTGAAAGGCTCATTATAGCCAACAGGAAGTAGTTCTGTATACCCAATAAATGCTGGCACAGCTGTTTCTATATATGCCACTGAGTACGGAAGTTTTGTAATTTCTTCAACAGAAACACCTGGTGTTGCTGAATTTAACATGTTTAAAAGTTTAAAGGGTTATTAGTTTTTAGTTTTTGTTTTTATGATTAATCAACTTTAATACTTTTTATATTAACATCATTAATTAACTGAACAGGGATCACTTCCTTAGCTGCAATTTTTATCACACTGATCTTATATAGAGCTGATGGCATTATTTTTCCGCCTAATAATCCCCAGATGTAACTTAGCTGTTCAAAGGGAACAGAATGCAGCTCAATTCTGAAACTGAAGTTATTTTCTGGCTCAAGGTCTACATACTCCAGAACATTCTTTGCCTGAAATATCTCAATAACTTTTGAGATACTTAGTAAAGATTTGCTGTATGTACTTCTGTTGGCCGAGATTATTACATATAGGTTCAAATAAGCCGGAGTACTTTCCTTATCGTATCGGACCGGGTGATTGTCTACCACAACCTGCTGATACCTGGATCTGTTTTTCAATGTTGATTCTTCCTCAATGTTGAGCAGACTAATTACTACTTTGTTATTAAGCCCTTCAGTGCTCTCATCATGCTTTGCGATGTCATCTACAACAGCAATTTCAATTTCGTTAGGAACATTCGGATCCCACAATCCATCCGGAGCATTTAGCTGATTTTTTAAAACTGTTAATACTTTATTAATCATAATTTCTGTTCTTAATTATTATGGTGCAAACATACAATCCCACCCCCTCAAAAGACAAACATTTTGGGGTCTCAATACAGTCTTTGCAGTAAATAGGATTTTAATTCTTATCAATAAAATCTAAAAAAAACACACTTAACACACTGAAATAAAACACCTTAAAAACAGCATTGAAAAAATAAATTTTAGAACAGCGATTTTTCTCGTGTAATGATGACCCAGTTTCAGCCTGTCAATTGAGCTTGATCCTGTTTTTAAAAATCATAGCATTTCAACCTAAGATTGTCCATTAATTAAATAGTCATTTTTAATGTCTTGAATCTTTCATGAAGTCAGTACGTATTTCAAGTGATCGAATCCGATGACTGATTGCCTGAAGTATTGGTTCTTTAAAAAACAATGCTTCAGAGATTAGAATTTTACCTCAGCAATTCCTAAAAATTGTAAACCTGCAACACCGGGAAATAATTTTGTCTTTTACTGCAAAGACAGAATAGAGCGGTCTTATAATTCGCAAAATGGCTTTTCTTCTTTCTAATTTTGACCCAATAATTTTAAAAACTTTAATCAAATGAATATTAAAAAACTTTTCAGCAAGCGCAATGAAATCATTGGCGGTCATTTTAATGAATTACGCTCAAAATTGGGAGCTGCTAATCAAAACGAAGAAGCTATTTTCTCTTTAAGGGAAGAAATCTGTAACGCATGTCCTTTAAAAAACGGTAACAATTGCAACGCCATGAAATGGCTCGATCCAACTACACTGGAAGTAGCAGATGGTCCAAAAGACGGGTTTATCAGAGGCTGCGGATGCAGATTGAGTGCCAAACAAAGATCAAAATTAAGCCTTTGTCCTGCAGGTTTTTGGGGTGGAGAGTTTGACCAGAAGTAAGATCATTTGACGACTCTCAATATTTTATAATTTAAAACTATTTAATGTGAAGCAAGATCATATCATTCAGAAAGTTTTTGTTGAAATCACTGTAAGCAACAAAGAAAAAGCATTGAGTATAAAAGATGATATCAATAGCTTTTTGTCTATTGATGTTTTTCCTGAAATAGAAAATTATATCAAAACTTTAGAACAGAAGTTGGCCGGTCACACCCTGCAGATTCCTCATTTAGAATTAGATATGGATGTAAAAAGCAGTGCATTAAATACTGAATTAAAAGATAAAATAACTGAACTCTTTAAAGAAAAACTGTCAGAGATTACTCATTCCATTGAAGCATCCTCTCAGGAAACAGAAAGTGATACTAAAGCATACCTAGTAGACAATCAGGAAAAGATGCTCAGGGCTTTTATTTATTTTTTAGAAAAAGGAGCTATGCCCTGGTGGAACTCTGAGAGCAATAGTATGGCTATTTTGGAATCTATGGTTTTTGACCGCCTTATTTCCACCGACAACTTTCAAAAAAGTGTTGGAGCTGTTTTGTCCAGAGAAAATGTTCAGAACCGAATTATCAATCAGCTTTCCAATGAACAAATTGCACAGTTATGCCTTGCCGTTTTGAAAAATAAGGAATTGAAAATCAACCTGGATACTGATACAATACGTCATATATCAAAACTGAATCATACGGATAGAACGGCAATATGGCGTTTGATATTCAATGTAATATCGGAGTGTGTGAATACGTCCCATAATCATCCCCGGGAGTATCTTTTACAGGAAATTTCAACAACAGAACAGATTGGTTTATTAACAACAAAAAACAATCATCAGAAGAGGAAAACAGTAGTTAAGATATTCCCTTTTATTACAGAAAATGAAATTTCTGAAATCATCAAAGCGGGCGCAGCAGATCAACCGGAAAATACAGGAGCTTCAATAGAACCCGCCCTGGAAAAGATGATGACCATTCAGGAAGATGTCAATCAAAACGAAGGACAATACGTCCAAAATGCAGGGCTTATTTTGATACATCCATTTATTAAAACTTTGTTTGAACATTGTGAGCTTCTTGACCCCAAAACCCAGCTGCTAATTAATCCGGAATTGTGTGCTCATGTACTGCATTATATTGCTACCGGAAGAATAAATGCCCCTGAATACGACATGATTTTTGAAAAATTCCTGTGTAATATTCCAATGCATCAAACGATTAACAGGCATATTAAACTTTCGCGTAAGCATAAAACACAAGCTAAAAACGTGATTGAAAGTGTACAGCACAACTGGGCTCCCATGAGAAAATCATCTGCAGCATTATTACAGAACGAGTTTTTTCAACGACCTGGTAAATTAGTTATCACAGACTCCGATTACACGCTTACCATAGAAAGAAAAACACAGGATATTTTACTTGATAAACTGTCCTGGGGCATTGGCCTTGTCAAATTGCCATGGCATGAAAAATTCATGTTTGTAAACTGGTAATAACAGGCACATTTTCTAATATTCTGAAACTTTCTCAATTTCTAAAGTTGTTGATTTTACATCAGCAATACCCTCAGTGCAACCCTATTAATGCAAAAAGATTATGAAATCTCCTATTAACCATGAACACCCCTCATTAATAAAAACAAATAGCAGTGAAAAAGCAGGATTAACCGATCACTTATTTCAAACCAACGCTGTAAATCATAACTCTTTAAATGAAGAAATGAAATGGTTACAATCGCTTATTGAAAAGCGATGCAAAGAACTCTTTCTGGAGGACGAAATAGAATTAAGTGTTGGCTTTGAAATACCTGAGCCTCCAAAATCAGATGATACATCTCCTTATTCGGTTACGATAGACACCCATCAGCTTACCGTTCTGGACAGAATAATCTTAGCGCTGGGCATTGCTTCAGCTCATTATCCGTCTATCCTGAAAACATTTGTACAGATCGAAGAAAGCAGCAATGCATTTGCAATTGAAGCAGGTGGTGAATATGATAAAATCAGCCGCAGCTTTAAGCCAACTTTTCAAACCGCCCTTTTTTTGCTGGCAGGTAAAGATTTGTCCCTGTGGTCACAGTATGGTGCGCAGCTCATCAATGGAAGTGTATTGCTTAAAAGTGACATTATTTACAATCGTTCTTCAACAGAATTCATTCATGGGAAAATCGAGTTGGATACCGCTTATTTAAATTATTTTTTATCCGGTCAGAAGCCACAGCTGGACCATGGTTCTTATTTTCCCGGCAAACTTTATAAATCTGATCTCACTATGGATGATATTATTTTAGAAGACATTGTGAGAGAACAAATAAAACCTATAGGCCACTATATAAAAGCATTGGAAAACGGTTTTTTCAAAAACAATGAACACAGCTTTAAACCAGGTTTTATTGCTTTATTCTATGGTGCACCGGGAACAGGAAAAACAATGCTGGCCGGGATTCTCGCTAACGCATATGGTATTGACATGTATCATGTAGATCTCTCACAAGTGGTAAGCAAATACATTGGTGAGACTGAGAAAAACCTTGAAGTATTATTCAACAGGCTGCAAGGAAAAAACTGTATGTTGTTTTTTGATGAAGCGGATGCTTTGTTTGGGAAACGTTCTGATGTAAAAGATGCTCACGACCGCTATGCCAACCAGGAAGTTTCGTATTTGTTACAGAGAATAGAAAAGTTTGACGGACTCACCATTCTTGCTTCCAATTTTGAGAACAATATGGATGATGCTTTCAAACGTCGTATAGATGTATCTGTGAATGTAATACGGCCGACAGAAGCAACCAGAGAAGTACTTTGGGAGCATTATTTACCTAAAAATATAACCTTTGAAAGCGATGACCTTTTAAAACATTTAACCAAAGAGTATGCTTATACTGGTGCTAATATCCGCAACATTATGAAAAATGCTGCGATGGCATTACACGACCGTAATGAAACCAGCATTACCTATTCATTAATAAGCACTTATCTAATGATAGAAAACGAAAAGGCTTTTGGGAAAAACCAGTCCCGTCTCAGCCCATTTGTACCCAAAACATCATAACTCTTGAGTACAGCATCATAAACTCTTCTAATAACCAACACCATGAGCAGACATGAAAAAACTTTTGCGCCCAGGGCAACCAGGTCCGACACGCAAACCAATGATAATAAAGAGGATGAAAAAAAATATGAAAAAATCAGCAGCCAGGATGCTAAAATCTCCCTCGCCAAAACAGAAGTTACCCAAATAACTTATGATCCTTTTAGAAACAGAGCGTTTAATAAAGTAGAAAAAAACACGGCTGTCATTCAATTATTTGACCAGGGACCACATGTCTCAACACTCCATAATGCCCTTAATACATTAGGCTACAAGACACCTGAAACCGGAACTCTTTTCTGGAATGAGACACAATCCGGGCTTATCAACTTTCAACGCAATCATGGTCTTAAGACCTCAGGCATACTGGATATGCCTACTTTATTGAAAATGAATAAAGCACTATCGGCATCAGGCGGCCATGAAGAAAACAAACTTTCTGTTCCTGAGCGTGCTGAAATGTTATACAAAGCTTTTGAATATAGAACTGCAGGATTTCTCTGGGGAACCGATGAAAAGAAAGTTTTCATGGCTTTAGAAAAGCTTTCCTATGAAGACAGATATGAACTTATTCGGTATTATGACGAAAAATATAAACCAAAAAGAAAAGTAGGATTAGTACAGGATTTGTATGAAGAATTGGGCGTTCAGGACTTATATAAAGCGATACGATTGTTATATGGAAACTATCAGGAGCCACAACAAGAATTACAGCCTGAGCCTGAATCAGAACCAGAAACTAAAGGTCAGTTATTGGAAGAGGTGGTCATTAATGCAAAGAAACCATACCCATGGATCAAGCCTAAAACCCAATACACAATAGAAGGAGAAGTAATAGAATTCGACTGTTCATATCAATATGAAAACCCTGTCATGTATGAAACAGGAAACGAGCCTAAAGTACCTGAAGTTGTGCGAAATGTATTCATAGAAGTTGATAATAGAGTATACACCCTTTCTGGCTATTCTACAAGGGATAAAAAAACTTTTAGGCAAAACGGAGAAGCAATTAGTCAGTTTTCTGTTACAGCCCGTAAACCAGGTGTTTATACTTTTATATTTTTCATAGAAAATACCATTACAAAAGAATTTGTTGTTTATAATAAAAAACATCAAGTTAAAACACTTGAAGAAGCCGCAGCTGGTGATTTAAAAAAGAATAAAATTCAAAATTATTCAGATTTCATACAACAAGTAGCCTTTATTGAGTTTAATCTCTCCAAAGGAGTATCCAAAGAACAGAAAAGCCATCCGGATTTCTATATTGAATCGGCATCATATAGTGAGAATCCGGCGAAAACAAGTGAAGGAGATATTAATCATATTCCAAAATCTTACTATTCTGTGAAAGGAAAGCCTATCTCTAAAGATCATCATTATTTTTGGTTTGCAGAAATCAATACCCCTAAAGAAATGTTTGATGGAGCCAGTGCATTATTGGGGGTAGAATATGCTAAAAATGCCAATGTAAATGGTTATAAAAGAGGAGAATATTTCGGCAGAGACGGTTGGAATATGAATTCTTCACAAGCAACAGCTGCTTTTTTAGGTTCACTTGCAGGAGTCTTTACCATTCACTGTCTGGTATTAGACAAAAATAATAAACCGACAGGGCAGGAAGCTTCTTACCGACAAGTTATCTTACCTAAGGATGATTATCAGGCTCTGAAAAACATCAGGGAATATAAGAAAGATATTGATAAAAGCATTAATACCATTTCACCCAAAACAGTCTTACCGATCAATGCTATAGCGATCAATGAAGAAACTACAAAATCCCTGTCACTCAATATATTTATAGGAAAAAGTAAAACAAACCCTAATCATTATGTATTAACAGATCTTACTCCAGGTGTAAGACATCAACGCACTTATGAAGGAAATAATATAAAAGAGTTATTTGATGAATTTAACAATCAAAATACCTATCCTGATGGTATGCTGGCTTATGAAATTCCATCCAATACATTAGGCTATCCTGCCCTAAAAGGTAAATTTAAAACTACCGGAGCATCATATTGGGAAGAGATTTCTACCGGAACAGGTTGGGCTTCCTTAGGTTTCGCTGTTGCAGGATTGGTTCTTTCATTTACACCGGCAGCTCCTATTGCTCCTTTATTATTTATAGCAGCAAGTGCCACAGGAGCAGCCTCCGGTACAGCAAGTATCGTGGATAAAATGCAACAGGGCACACTTACCAGTCAAACACTTGCTTTAGATAGCATCATGATCGCTTCCAGCTTTTTGGGCGGGGCAGGTTCAATATCGAGCATCGTGAAGGCTACATCTGTTCTAAAGATATCCGAAACAGGAGTCCGTTATATCATTTTAACTGATTTTGCCCTCAATGGTATTGCTGGAATTATGATTACGTCTGAAGGTTTAGATAGTATACAGGTTATCAAGGATGATAAAAACCTAACTACAGCAGAAAAAACACTTGCAATTGCTAAAATCCTTGGGCAGTTAACAGTAACAACAGGATTGTTGGTTCTAAGCAGTAAAAATTTAAAAGGAGGTGAGCTTCAGAAATTACCAAAGGGCCAAAAGCAAACATCAAAACCATCAAAACGTCCTTTCAACCCGGAGCAATATGCTGAATTTATTGATTCTCCTGAAAATTTAATGGGTGGTAAAGCACCAGAGTTTAATCTAAATCATTATTTATCAAAAGTTGAGATTATGAATTACGAGAAAGCTTTAAAGGCTGCAGATCCTAAAGTTTTAAAAGAAATAGATTATCATTACAAATTGATTAACTTTGTTAAAAGTTATAAAAGTAATCCAAAAGCTTTCACAGAAGCAGTGAAAAGTTATGAAAAATTCTTTGGAGATAATGGATGGTATCAATATTGGGAAAAAACACCAGATATTAAAGATTCATTTAAAATTATTGGGAATTTAAAACGTAAAGGAAAGTTATTACCTACCGGTACTGCAACTAATCTCGAACTTGCCTCCACTCATGTTTTTACTGTTGAGGGAGGAGTAACAAATGTTCCGGCACGTTTTGAGCCTCTCTGGTGGAATGAATATAACTCCCAGATATATCGAAATCTAAAAAACGCTTTAGAAAAACTTAGAAAAGTTAAAGAGCGAGATATGCGCGGAAAAACAGTATATAGCGGACGTATGGTGAGTTCAGAATATTTTGAATCAACCTTAAAAAATGGTATGGGCAAGGAAATAGCTTTTGAAGGGGGTATGGTATCATCTTCATTAAAGAGAGAAGTTGCCGAAGGATTTATTCAACTTTCATCTAAAAATGTACAAGGAAGCGAGAAAGTAGCCATTATTAGAAAAATAATAACTCAAGAAGGTGTTTATATTGATGACCTGTCTGATTGGGGTAAAAATCTTGGCCGTAGAAGACACTCTAATGCTAATCCACCTTCTACAATGATACAGGAAGAAGTTCTTATGAATGAAGGATATTTTCTTCAAACATCTGAACCAAAATATATTGAAACCATTAACGGGATAAAACATTACGAAATAGAATATAAAGAACTAGTAAAACCATTAAAATAAATAAACATGATTTTTGCCATTTACGATTTTACACCTTTAAAAAATGAATTACCTGAGTTCAGTTTAAAGCTATTATTAAATATCGAAGATTTAAACAACTCTATTTTTAATGAGGTATTTAATATTCTAACCCCGGAGCAACAAGAACAGTACATTGTATTTAAAGAATCTGAAGAAGCTAAAAAGTACAGAAAAGAAAGAAATGCTAAACTACCTTATGTAGACTTTAATAATCTACCTAAGGTCTTTGACGATGTTCTATTACAAAAAGTTATTTTATATCAAAAAGATGGAGAAGTAGGAGGAGCTATATATGACTCATTATCAGAAGATCACAAAAGCCAGATTGCCCATTGGGAACACAAAATAAGAGAGGAAGAAAAAGCCCAAAAAAGGGCTTTAATGTCTGACGAGGAAAAAAGAAAAGAAAAAGAATGGTGGGATCAATATAATGCAGATCCTAAGCCACGTTTTATGGGTAATATGGGTGAACCAGGCAATGCAGACGAATATGTAGTAAGATATGGAAGAAACCCCTTTACCGGAGAACCTGAAACCGTGGAAAGCTTTTATAAAAAATATACCATTACTGAAACAGGAGAGATTGTTCCAAAAGAAAAAAATGAATAATACTTTATAAGTAAGTTCTAACGAGGCTGTCTTTACCATAAGATAGCCTCGTTTTATATGTAAAAAAATGTAAAATGGATAAGAAGAAACTGTTAGAAAAGAAAGATTGGGAATATTATGTTTTCGAAGACAACAACAATATCGAATTATCTATTCCTGTTTCCAATCCCAGTCCAGGATTTGATATCCTGTATGTCTTGAACACATCTGAAAAAGAAATGTATTTACATACAGGTATTAAAGCTCTTGAAGAGAGGATAGAAGATATGAAAATTAATTTTTTAAATTATAAAATGAATTCATGGAGATAATATTATCTTTTAAGTTTAACCCTCAAACAGATAAATGTATATAGATTTAGAAGATAAGTTAACGAAAAAGTATTATCGTGAAATAGTTGAAAAAGCTTTATTACTGGCGAAAGAAGAATATGAACAGTTTCCAGATACTGCAATGAACATCTCTTTTTACAATCAGTTACAGGATATAAAAAAAACTATAATTGACAATAATGAAGTTGATACAAAAGATAAAGCTTATCAAAAATATCCAATGACAGTAATGATAACAAGAAATTTTGTTGCAGAATAAGCAAATACAGATTATGCCAATATGCTAAAAGACATAGTCTGGGGAATATCATTATATCCAACAATGATTGAAGAATAATACTAGTATAATCAATCAAAATTACACCAGATAAATCTCTTAAAAAGCGGTCGTCATTAAGGGTATATTAAACTTTAGCTCATTACATATGATCAGAAAAAACGTAATAACCAGACAAAAATTATTTGATGGTGATGAACAGGAATGCCTGAAAGAAATTTTTGAAATTGAAAACCAGAAAATCAAATTGACTGATTTTTACAACAGCCCATTACGAGATTTAAAAAAGGAAATAGAGGGTGAAAGTTTTGATACCATCATCAGAGAAAATGAATATAACATAAGAAACAGTTTCATTGAAAAATATATATCTGAAGAGGGATTAGAAATTCATTATCTTAAAAAAGATGATATAATCTATCTGTTTTCATATGGAGAATTGCAGCCCGGAAGGTATATCTTGTTTTTTGAAGGCATTTATCATGACATTCCTTAATGCAAATAAAAGTAAACCACAACGCAGGAAGTTGTGGTTTTATTTTATACCCATATTCAATCTTCTCTCCTATACCTATTGATCCGTAAAAATAAAATCAGAGCAGAAATGATCTGCTCTGATTACTATTTGATTAGCAACTATTTAATTTCTTTCAGAACTCATTACTGCTTCCCTGAAAAAATCATATCTTTTTCGGTCACTGTCTTTTTATTCTCATCATAGGTATATACACATATACCGCCTACCCAGGTCTCCAATACCGGAATATCCCGCATTTTCATGTATTGTAATGAAGGAGTATTTAGTGAAAGAGGGTTCTGTTCCAATATAACAAAATCAGCAAAATAACCTTTATCTAACGATCCTACCCATTTGTCTGCATAACACTGCCATGCAGCATCATAAGTAACTGCAATCAAAGCCTGTTCAGGGGTAATACGTTCTGCACTGTTTAAAACTTCAATATCCTTTGGATTCTTTTCCATGATTCTGGTAATCGACTGTTCCATCATTCTCAAAGGACCTAACGGGCTCACTTCATTATCACTATGAAGGGTAATTCTCATTCCGGCAGCAAGCGTTGAGCCACAAAGATCAAGCATTTGTGCCTTTTCACCGAATATGACTTCTTTAAAAGCATATCCCCAGTAACCTACGTGCCCGATCAGGAAACTTGGTGAAACTCCCATCTGGAGCATATTGGTAATCTGATCCGCCGTCAGAAGAGAACAGTGTTCTATACGGTTACGAAGTTCAGGGCCTTTATATTGAGCCAAAGTACGCTGATACGCATTGATAGCAAATGTTACCGCCTGATCACCATTGGCATGAACCATCAAGGGCCAGCCTTTTACCGCTACCACAGAATTGATCAGTGTATTATAACTTGGCGGAATTGTATTGGCCGGAATCCCTGTCTGCGGAAAATTGAACACCCCTGTATTATCTGCAGGATTGCACAGGTATGGAGCACTCTGATAGCCGGTAAGTCCCTGGTTGGAACCATCCGAAACCACCTTAATATGTCCGTAATATACAGGTTTATAGTGTTCCGGTTCTTTGTACTGATCCAGATTATTAACATCTTCCTGATTGGAACAAAGAAGTGCCCCGCCCGTTCTTACCACTTCAGGATGAGTTTCAAAATATTTGGTTAAAAGTGTTTCGGAACCCTTATTCAATCCGGCATCATACATAAAAGTAACTCCTCTTGAATTGGCCGTGTAAAAAAGCTCCGTAAGATAACGGTTGATTTCTATGCTCATCGCAATGATCTGTAGTTTTACGGTCTTCAATGCCGGAGTCATCTGCAAACCTTCCTGTAGCTGGCCTTTCGTATCACTGATATACCTGTCAACAGTTTTATACTCGCTCTTTATATCCGGATTATGATCAAATACATATTCTAATGCTTTAGTATTCAGATAAAGGGTATGCATAGAGGCACTTAACAGCATCATAGGAGTATCATGATTAATCGTATCAAGTATGACATTATCAATCGTTATCAATTCCTTTTTCCCATCAGTTTCCTTAAAAGGCATTAATGACGGATCCAACCCTCTTCCTAAAATAACCGCTCCGGGAATTTTGGGAATATGTCCGTTGATGATGGCCCCAACAGAAGTCAGGTCATATATCGCTTTTAAGTTCTGTCCGTCAAAAGGGCTCAAGTCCAGCCAGCCGGTCATCATTGCCGTAGGAATCATATGAACATGAGGCTCAATCAATCCAGGGAGTAAAGTTTGAGTTGCCGTTAATGTTTTGGGCAGAAATCCTGAGTGATTGGCAGCCATATAATCGTTTACATCTGATTCACTGCCGGTTACAACAACTTTCCCGTCAGCAATTCCAATGGCTTCAACGGTACCAGTAGATCCACCAATCATTGGCAGAATAGTACCTCCGCTTATCATCAGCGTTTGTGGTTTTTCGTGGGTCGCTTTTCCGGAACCGGGATTTATTTTCGTCAGATTTTCGGCGCTGAAAAGTTCGTCTTTAAAAATTTTCAAAATAGGATTGTCACAAGAGCAATGTGTACATCCGTGAGAGTGCGTTTGTTTAAGCTGTTTTTCCATAAGAATAATTTGGTTTTAAGGGTATGGTTAAAGTTTTATATTCTATCTCTACTTATTTAATTGCATATTGTTTTTAATCCATAGAAAGACCACCTTGCCATCGGACAAGATTAATTATGTTATCAAAATTTATATGGATTATTTTTAAGATATTATATTTAAATAAACATTTATGTATGAATAATTTCCATTTATTTCATGTATTAGTTTGCTTTATAAAAATAACAAAAATATTCTTTCCACCAACTTTTTTCACTCGATATTGATTATTTTTCCTTTTTTAAATTTTTAATTTACAGTAAGTTCTCATTTAATTCACACTTACAATATATGTTTTTCAATAGCCCATCATGCACTGCCGCTCAAAATCTTGACTAAGGCAGTTTTGAATAGGCGAAACACAGTAAACACCAACTTTCATAAATTGGTGCTTACTTTTTGTATTATTAATAATCAGGTAATGAATTATGGATTACGGTCTCATTCCTTAAACGCTTTTTTAAGCCGTTCCAGACCTTCCGCCAGAAGCTGTGTTGGACATCCGATATTGATTCTCAGGAAGCCTTCCCCATTCTTCCCATACATCGTTCCCGAATTAAGCCAAACCTTGCCATCCATCAGGAGAATTTTTGAAAGCTCATCGGAAGTTTTACCGAATGAACGGCAATCCAGCCAAACCAGATAGGTTGCCTCCAAAGGAATCACTTTTATTTCGGGCAGATATTCACTGCAAAAGTTTTTCAGAAATATAAAATTCCGGTACAGATAGTCTTTCAGCTCATTCCTCCATTCATATCCTTTTGTGTACGCAGCAATCAAAGCTTCCATGGCAATGGGATTAGGATAACTGTTTTCCTGAAGTTCCAACATTTTGCGGGTCTGCTCCAGTATATTTTTGTCCCGCGAAATCAGATACGATATCGGCAGCCCTGAAAAATTAAAAGTCTTACATGGAGAACCGCAGGTTACTGACTGAAGCTCATCATGCTGAGCTATTGAAACAAAAGGAATATGCTGACGGTTATTAAAAATCAAATCAGAATGAATCTCATCAGAAACCACCATTACTTTGTTCCTCGAGCAAATCTCAGCTACTTTCTCCAGATCTTCTCTCGTCCACACTTTTCCCACCGGATTATGCGGATTGCAGAACAACAGAAGTTTAGTTTTCGGATCGGAAGCTTTCTTTTCAAGATCATCAAAATCAATAGTGTAATCTCCCGCCTCATATTTCAGATCATTGCAAACAATATGACATCCATAATTTTCTAAAATGGTAAAAAAATGATTGTAAACAGGGGTTTGCAAAATAATATTTTCATCAGCTTTCACAAAAGTACGGATGATCGCAGAAAGTGACGGAAGAATTCCCGTTGCGGGCAAAAGCCAGTCTTTTTCTATTGTAAAATGATGATTCGTTTTCCACCAGTCAATCACCGACTGATGAAAATCTTTAGGAATGGTACCATATCCGAAAATACCATGCGAAACCTTTTCAGAGATGGCCAATATTACTTCCGGAGCGGTTTTAAAGTCCATATCAGCCACCCACATGGGTAAGATGTCTTCTCTTGCCCAGTCCCATTTTACGGAATGCGTTCCCCTTCTTTCTATAATTTCGTCGAAATTGTATTTCATGTTTACGGTCATTATTTGGAATCCAGATAATTTTTCAGGTCTGAAATATTTTTAATTTTAAGTTCACCGGCCTGCTTTCTCCGCATCATCAGCGCATAAGCATTATTAAATCCTAAGGGTTTCAGCCATTCGATTCCGTATTGTTTCCGGAATTCCAGATTGACATAGTTGAATGTTTTCTCCGGACTTTTAGAGACTTCTTCTATTGTTTGTGCAGAAGGTTTCAGCAAAACCAAGAGCCCGGTTCCCGTATATTCAGGATAAAGATCAATGGCATCATTCATCAGAGCATCAAAGCAGATTTTCGTTCCGCCAAGCCCTGTTTTTGTTTCCACTTTATAATCGGTGTAGCCTTCAATAAGCATCCTGTAAATTTCGGCAAGAATATACTGTTCACCAAAAATTTTAGACCCGATCTTTATGGTTTGGGAATGTCCTTTGCGCGGATCTTTATATAAATTCATTTTGATCAAAAACTCTTTGCCTATTTTTTCAGGAGGCTGTTTAAGATAATCAGCTTTATAATTCAGATCTGTCATTATCGAATCATTGAATTTTCCTGCTAAAAGATTGAGTGTTTTTTCTAATTCGGGAAACTTTTCGAGTGTTTTTGTTTTGATCACCGGAGCAGCAAAATAAGGGGGAAAAATCTTCTTATCATCCTCCAGAACATACAAATCAAAAGCCTTGATTCTCCCATCTGTTGAGTAACCGCTGATGAGGTCCAATTCTTTTTCGTACGCTGCTTTGTACATAATGGCATCACTTACCACCAGAGGGTGTACATCCAAACCATATACCGAACGCAGTCCCAGATCACCGTCCTGTCTCCCCATAAATTCCGGTGTAAAGCCTGCTTTAAGCCTGGAATCTGAAACGGAAGTCCAAAGATAAACAGCTCCAATAATCACCAGCACAACCGGAATAATATATTTTAATTTTTTTACAGACTGATAGCTTAGTTTCTGTAAAACGGCAATAGTTTGATCCAGAAGAACAGCCAGCAGCGCTGCGGGGATTGCTCCGGCCAGAATCATATTGGTATTATTAAGGGAAATTCCGCCAAAAATAAATTCACCCAAACCTCCTGCCGCTACAAATGAAGCTAAAGTTGCTACCCCCACATTAATGACCGCAGCGGTTCTTATTCCTGCTATAATTACAGGCATTGCTAATGGAAGCTCAACTTTGAAAAGTCTTTGTTTTCTATTCATTCCCATTGCTTTTGCGGCTTCAATCACCATTGGGTCTACTTCGGTAATTCCGGTATAGGTATTCCTGATAACGGGTAAAAGTGCATAGATCAGCAAAGCAACAATAGCCGGAGTAGCCCCGATTCCGAAAGCGGGAATCATAAACCCGAGCAAAGCGATACTGGGAATAGTCTGTAAAATTCCTGCGATTCCTAAAACAGAACCTGATAATTTTCTTTTCCGCGCAATTAAAATCCCTAAGGGTACGCCAATAACGATCGCCAGAAACAGGGACAAAAAAGTAAGTCCCAGATGCTGTACAACCTGGGTAAGCAATTTTTCGTGCTGCTCTGTTATAAACTGCCAAAAACTCTGCTCACTCATACAGTCTGGAATTTTCGGTATTCATTAAAAGCTCTGACCAGGTTTTCGTAATCTTCAGAAAGCAATGTATCTGCATTCAGCTTTTGCAATGCATCCCACAAACCTGTGTTTTCTGAAAACTGAAGTTCTTCGTAGAAACGGCTGCCCTCAATCAGAAAAGTTACATCTTTCAGTCTGGCCACCTTGTACTCCAGTAAAAGCCGGTTTTTGGCAAAGAAATTTTTAACAAAATCATTTTCGGGTTGATAGAGCATTTCTTTCGGAGTTCCCGTCTGAATAATTTTTCCTTGATCCATAAGACAAATCTTATGACCTAAGTCGAATGCTTCCTGAACATCATGAGTCACCAGAATAATCGTTTTATTTTTAAGCTCTTCCAGCGATTTGAATTCTTCATGAATATCGGATTTGGTAATATTATCCAACGCTCCAAACGGCTCATCCATCAACAAAACAGGTGAATCTGCAATCAAAGCCCGGGCAATACCCACTCTTTGCTGCTGCCCACCGCTTAATTCGTTGGGAAACCGTGTAAGCACCTCTTCTGAAAGATGAAGTTTATGCAATAATTCATAGATTTTATCCGCCGTCTTTTTTTTATCCCATTTCAGCAGATCGGGAATAACGGCAATATTCTGTTGAATAGTGTAATGAGGAAATAACCCGGAATGCTGCATGACAAAACCGATTCCCATCCTTACCTCTTCCACTTTTTGTGACTGAATATTTTTACCGTCAATCAAGATATTCCCGGAATCTACTTCAATAAGGCGGTTTATCATTTTCAGCATGGTTGTTTTCCCACAGCCACTTGTTCCTAAAAGCACCAGGATTTCTTTATCATGGGCCTGAAAAGAAATAGCATCAACTGCTTTTTTTCCGTTAAAACTTTTTGAAACCGATTCTACTGTAATCATAGTCAGGATTATTGTGCAAGTCTTATTCCGGTAAACTGCCACTGCAAATGGGTCTGGAAAAAATTCCGGTAGGTATTTCTGCTATGCCCAGGCGGAGTTGCTGATGAAGCACCACGAAGTACCATTTGATTCACCATAAATTTTCCGTTATATTCTCCCACTGCTCCTGCTTCTTTTTTATATCCCGGGTACGGAAGATAAGCAGAATTTGTCCACTCCCAGCGTTTTCCCCAATCAAAATGATCTGATGCGGCTTCCCATTCAGCTTCGGTGGGCAGGCGTTTTCCTTTCCATGAGGCGAAAGCAGAAGCTTCGAAGAAACTGATATGGCACACGGCTTCATCAAGGTCGATTTCCTGTAAACCCTGTAAAGTATAATTCATCCATTTGCCATCCATAAAATGCCAGTATAAAGGAGATTTTGCATTATTTTGCTTCACCCAGTCCCAGCCCTCGGCATGCCAGTGACGGAAATCTTCATAACCTCCGGCTTCAATGAATTCCAGGTATTCTTTATTGGTTACCAACCGATTGCAAATAGCAAAGTCGTTCAAATACACCTTGTGCCTTCCCAGCTCATTATCAAAACAGAAACCTTCCCCTTTAAAACCGATTTCATAAATTCCTTCAGAAAAACTCATCATTTCTGGGCTTCCGGCGCTTTCCTTTTTTGCAGCATATTCTTTTCTGTAAGGAGGAAATAAAGGATTATGACCTAAAATGTATTTGATATCCGTGAGTAATAGCTCCTGGTGCTGCTGTTCGTGGTTTAAGCCTAATTCCAACAGTGATTCCAGCGATTCTGTAAGATATCCGTTCTGAATAAATTCATCCATCTTCCGGTCTACATATTCACGGTATTTAAAAACATCTGATACAGAAGGACGGCTCAGATTCCCTCTATCGGTACGGATAACACGGGCTCCTATGGTTTCATAATAGCTGTTGAACACAAAATTATACTGTGGATCAAAAACTTCGTACCCTGGAAAATGAGGCTGTAAAATAAATGTTTCGAAAAACCAGGTTGTATGCCCCAAATGCCATTTCGGAGGGCTTACATCCACTATAGGCTGTACCACATAGTCTTCGATTTCCAAAGGACTGCAAATCTCCATGGAATGTTTTCTGATTTCCGAGTACTTTTTCGTCCAGTTTTTATGAGGATTTGCTGTTACAAGTAAGGCATCTTTTTTCATAAAAAATCATTTTAAATTATACCATCCAGATAGAATCTACGAACCAGTTTTTTGAATCTTTAATCTCAACAAGAATATGAAATCCCGACTCTCCCGCCAGTTTTCTGATATCCTGTTCCGAAAATTTCTGAGAAATCTCCATATCAATCAGCTCATCTTTTTTAAAGTAAAACCTATGGTTTCCCACATGGACTTCCTGTTCACAAAGACTTACCAGAAAACTCCTGCAGGCTCCCGAAAGAGGATCGTAATTTTGATAATGCTGAAAGTTTTCCACATTGAAATCGGCTTTCAGTTCCCGGTTGATTCTTGTCAGAAGATTGAGATTGAATGAAGCGGTAATTCCTGCAGGATCGTTGTAAGCCGCAAGAATGGTATGCGGATTTTTCTTGAGGTCAAAACCCACGAGAAGCAGGTCTCCGGCATTCAGTTTTCTTTTCACTTCATTGCAGAAATGTCTGGCTTCTTCACTTTCCATATTTCCAATATTTCCGCCTAAGAAAAGGACTACTTTTTTTCTTTTCGAGATTCCTGTCGCTTTATCAAGCATATCAAAATATTCTCCTTCCAGCGGTAAAATTTCCAGTTCAGGCAGCTTTTTCTTCAGGTTTTCCTGCAAAACAGAAAGAATATTTCCTGAAATATCGATAGGCATATACGTAAAGTCTGTTCCTTTCTCCACCAAATTTTTGAGAAGGTAAGATGATTTCATAGCATCCCCTGCTCCTAATTCTATCAGATCAAAAGATTCGTTGATATTGGAAATTGCTTTGGCAAGTTCCTCCGTTTTATTCTGAAATATATCCAGCTCACAATTGGTAAGATAATATTCCGGCATGGCCATAATCTGCTGGAAAAGATGGTCACCTGTTTTGTCGTAAAAATATTTTGAAGATAATTTTTTCGGATGAGCGGATAAGCCTTTTAAAACATCTGCACCGAAATTGTCGGTACAGTCGTTTTGAAAATGACAATCCTTTTTTAACTGTACATTCATAGTTTATATTTTGTTTTGGTTGTTCATTGAGTACAACTATCTTGCCGGCACAGAAATTACATCCATACCCCATAAGCTTCTCCAATTCATATAATTAAAGATAAACTTTATTTGCGATTTTACAGTACCACATCTTGTTTTATTGATAAAAAAGTGGGCGATTCCGGGGTACAATTTCCGCGTCAATACCCTTTATCAGCTTATTTTTTGAGGAAAAGACCACCATTAGATTTTACCGTTAAAAACCATCATCCCACAATCTGAAAGAAATATTGATGAAGTTGGATAAATATCAGTTTTTTAAACTTTTTGAAGTCTTTAAATGATTAAATTAGCCCAGAATTAAAATGCGCTGAGATTTTTATGAGAAATATATTCTGTGTTTTGCTTCTTTCAATGGTAACGCCCGTACTGGCTCAAACCAAATTAGAAAAAGCAATTACCAATCTTGAGGATCATTACGAACAGGAGAAAGTATACTTACTGACCGATAAATCCCAATATGCCGCTGGTGACAAAATCTGGTTCAAAAGTTTTGTATTTGACGGGTACAACCGTTCTGCATTATCTACTACTCTATTTGTTGAACTGTACAATTCTGACAAAAAATTAATAGACTGGAAAACGGTACTTCTTACCAATGGTGAAGGCAGCGGAGATTTCCAGCTGAAAGAAGATCTTGCGGAACAGGTTTATTTTGTGAGAGCCTATACGCCTTACATGACCAACTTTAACGAGGATTTTCAGATTGTCAAAGCACTTCCGGTTTACAACCCAAATTCCACAGAATCATTAGTAATCTCTAAAAATTCCGATTGGTCTGCGAAAGCCTCTCCGGAAGGGGGCACTTTCATCAACGGGATGCCTACCAAATTTGCTGTAAGATTATCTGCCAACTCTTCTTTGCCGGAAAGCTGGACCGGAAAAATAATCGATGTACAAAATCCCAAAAATCCTGTCACAACATTCAAATCTTTTGATAAAAATGTGGCTTCCTTTACAATAACTCCTGCATCAGGAAAAAAATACCAGGCCGTTATCCAGGATAATACCGGAAAAAGCCAAACCATAGATCTGCCACAGGTTGCAGACAGCGGTCTGAATGTAGAAGTTCACAGCTCCAAGGAAGGGATTAAATATACCTTAAAAGGCGTTAACCTAAAACAGCAGCTTCAGGGATATAAAATTGTCGGACTTATCAATAACCACCTTGCTTACAGAGCCAATATCAACCATCTGACCAATGAAGCATCAAGCCTTATTCCTACAAAAATAAGCAATGGGGCCAACGGGGTTTTGCAACTGGTTATTTTTGATGAGCAGGACAATCCTGTAGCTCAGAGACTTTGCTTTATAAAACCTGGTGATTTAAAGATTGAAAAAGCAGAAATTATCGCCCAGAGCCTAAAACAGACTCCAAGATCGTTCAACAGTATCGATCTTTCGCCGGAGTCCTATTTTAAAAATTATACTGTTCTGGTAAGTGAAGATGACGGCACCTCAGCTCCGGAAGAAGACAATATTCTGAGCGGACTTTGGTTAACGGGAGATTTCACGACAAGAATAGACAGCCCGGCCCAATATTTTTCTAAAAATGCCAATAGTGAGGCGCTGGATGCTCTGCTTATTTCTGAAAACTGGAAGAGGTTCGACTGGAATTCGGTACTCAGCGGAACAGTACCCACCATTAAAACCAAGTCTCAGCAATATCTTTCTTACAAGGTAAAACCGATTAAAAACAATGCTCTGCTGATCAACTCCGATGTAAATTTAGTATTGCAGCTGGGGAAAAACGAACCTGCCTTTAATCAATTTAAAACAGATCAAAACGGATATGTCTATTTAAGCAATCTCAACAATGAGGAACCTGTGAATGTTTCATTATTCGTCAATTCAGAAAATAAGGAATCGAACACCGATAATCTGTTTGTCACTGTAGAACCGCTGGTGACTCCCTCAGAATTTAAAGGCAGTTTCCCATCTACAAAATACACTTTGGTAAAAGCTGCTAAAAACAAAACCCTTCCTCCATCCATTTCCAGAGCTATCAACACTCAAAAAAATTATAGAAAAACAGAGAGTAACGATATCCAAATTCAGGAAGTAGCGCTGGTAGGGAAAAAGAAAGATCCAAAAGAGGAACTGGACAAACAACTGTCCACGGGAATGTTCAGTTCTGTAAATTCTACGGTATTCGATTTTGTGAATGAAGACCAGCATGCTGCAGGATCTACCAATATATTGGACTGGCTGCAGGGAAGAGCTGCGGGGTTAACATTCCAAAGAAATAATTCAGGGATAAATGTACCTTATATTCGCGGCCAGCAGGCTAAACTGTATTTGGATGAAGTGCTTACTGATCCTACCATGATTTCAAACCTTCCTGTCAATAATATTGCGATGGTAAAAATTATTAAAGGATCAGGATTGATAGGTGATGCCGTAGCAGTCTATACCATGAAAGGTAATATGAAATCTAAAAGCGATGCAAAAGAAACACCGAAGAACAACTCCGCAATTATCAAAGGATATGATAAACCTTCGGAATTTCCTATTGAAATGATAGACGACGATGCTCCTGCAAAAATTGAAAATGATACCCGTGAAACTCTTTACTGGAATCCGAATTTATTTGACAGCGATTATGTTCCCCCAAGAATCAAATTTTTCAATAACGACAGTGCAAAACAATATAAAGTACTGATCATCAGTTTTGATGAAGACGATCATATTCTTTATGATCAGCAAATTTTAAAATAATAAAAAGGGCCTCTCAATGATCTTGAGAGGCCCTTTTTTAGTTTTGAAGCGGGAAGCTGGAGGCTGGAAGTTATGATCGTTATAAGAATAGCTGTTTGTCTTTTTAAGGGATAATAACGTTCGTTTTTTTCATTGGCTACGTTCAATCTCCTGTTTCAGTTTCTGACGACATTGTCATTCTGACGAAGGAAGAATCTCCTTGGGAATATATAAGATTCTTCACTACATTCCATTTCATTCAGAATGACAGCACTGAAATTCAGATTTTTCTACACCAACCACCCTTCATTACGACTCATCAATTATATTTTTATAAAGATAAAAACTTTGTGAGAAAGCTATTGGAGTAAAAACCACACGATAGAATCGTGCGGTAGCGGGTGGATAATCTTTTATTTTATACTTACTGCAGAACGGTATCATAAATCTTATTCAGCAGATCCTGTCTCATTTTTGAGTTTCTCTGGTCAAGAAGTATAATAATTCCCCACTTTTTAGCTCTGTTGTAGCATATGATTGAAGACTGTCCCATAGAATCTCCGGATTTTAAATAAATGGTATTTTTATCATCGGTTGAGATATTTAGACCCAATCCCATTTCTCTTTTTTCATCTTTGTAATAGATTTTTTCCTCTATTATGGCAGCCTGCCCCACTCTGGTTTTATTATCTAATACTGCTTTTAAAAATCTGATCATATCTGCTGCATTAGATTTTATTAATCCCGCAGGAGCCGTAACATTCCAATTGAAAAATTCCTGAATTCCGCCGTCAGGATTATGACCGGTTGTTCTGTTTTTCACATTAAAATCTTTAGTGAATGTAGTTGTCATTTTCAGGGGAACTATCATTTTATCTCTAATAATGCTGTCATAGCTTTTACCATATACCCTTTCCAGAATCTGTCCGAGTAAAGTGTAGCCAATGGTAGAATATCGGTATTTACCATAGTCTTTAAGCTCTTTGCAGTTATTGATTAGGTAAGTCAATGTATTTTGGGTAACGCTGCTTACAGGCTGTTGCGGGTTCAGTTCTATTAATTTTGGAAAATCGATATCAGGCAGCCCAGACTGGTGTGATGCAAGGTCTGAAATTCTAATTTTGTTTTTAAGATTTTCATTCAATACATACTCTTTGGGAAGGAAACCGTCTATATAATCATCCAGTTTTATCTTACGGTCTATCACTGCCTGGGCAATTAAATTTGAAGTTAAAATTTTAGTGATCGAGGCAATTTCAAATAAAGAATTTTTGTCAATCCTATTTTCACTTTCCGCATTCAAATGACCATATGCCGTATAGTATTCTTCATTATTACTGATAAAGCCAACACTGATTCCCACTTCCGGATTTTTCTTATAATTATCCTGGATGATAGAATCAATCTTTTTGGAAATGTTCTGTCCAAAAGAAAAGCTGCTGATGAATAACAGTACTGCTAAAAATTGAAATGTAGTTTTCATTGTATCGTTTATTTATGTTAAAAATTTATTTCGATACAAAGATGTGGAAGACACTAAAGTTAGGCGACCGAATAAAAGTAATCGTTCACATTTGCTTAGAAAAATAAGTGCGGATCTTTACAACAAAGAGTACGAATAATTACAAAACACTGTATTACAAGCTCTTACGGTAGAGAGTTGGTGTAGTACCCGTATGTTTTTTGAAGGCAGTATTAAAAGAAGATTTTGAATTAAAACCCACTTCATACAAAATTTCAAGGATTGTTACCTTGCTTTTAGTTTCATCTTTTAACATGTTCATCGCATTTTCTATACGATAAGTATTCACAAAATCATAAAAATGCTGACCTAACTGATGATTGATCAAGAGAGATAAATCCCGCACAGGAATCTCAATTTCGCTGGAAATATCCTGAATGGTGAGCGAAGAATTAAGAAAAGGTTTTTCTTCAGCCATATATTTTTTTAACCTCAAAAGCTCTTCATTATATTCTGTTTCGTGATCTGCTGAATCTTCATTGCTTCTCTCTTCTGAAACAATCTCAGATACCAATTTCAATTTTGAATCTACATTTCTAAAAAGCTCAGGATTATTTAATGCCTTAAAAAGATACCAGCAAATAATGAAAAGTGATAATAGTAAAAGCCCAACCTTTATCCATTCTGAAATGTAGGCATAATCTGAAAATTTAAGGATGTTTTTTAAAAGAGCTATTGCATATACAATACACAATACAACCGTAAACTGGAACAGCCAATGGTAAGAATTGATATTTTTCCCGGCATAATTTTCAAGATAAAGTTTTTTTGATTTTCGTAATACCCTGAAAACAGCAACGAAATAGATAATCATCTGGACATGCAGCAGAATATGATTAAACTTCAATTCTATCATGCTTTGGCGGTTTTCAATAAAGTGAATTTTTAAAGCAGTATCAACACCATAAAAACGGGGCAGCAAAGTCAGATTAGCAATTAAAAACGGAAGTGCATGCAGCAGATGTTTGGGTTTAAGTCTGAAATCGGAATAGCAAACGGATAGGACGTAGAGATAAAAAACCGGAATCTGCAGGAAAACAAACATATTTTTAAATACCCCAAGATTGGACGGGCCACCCGCCACCATATTAAACAAAGGTTCACTTATATCTATAGCGTTGATCATTAGAAAAACAGCAAACAAACCATTGCTTACTTTGTGTCTGGTCTTAACGGTAATGAGGAAAATAATAAGAAGTACTGAAATGAATAGGGAAACTGCAGTTACAATAACTAATACATTAATTTTATCCATTCCTGATTCTACTTTTGTTTTTGGTTATTTTTTTACGTTTTTATGGGATTTCCGGTAGTCTTTTGAAATTCAGAATCCAACACGTGCAAATATAAAAATTAGAACGACACTGTCATTCTGACAAAGGAAGAATCTCTTTAAAATAGATGAGATTCTTCACTACATTGCATTTCGTTCAGAATGACAGCATTGAAATTCAGATGTTTCTACACCAGCCACCCGTCATTACGACTCAGATAACCTCCCGCCTCCCGCTTCCAGCTTCCAGCTCCTACCTCCCTCTCCTTTCCAGCATAAGATGCCCCGCATCCAGCATTTTTATCAGATGAATGTACGGATTGATGATATTTCTTTCCGGCAGATTTTCATACATGCCCATTGAGAAATAGACCATCCCGGACATAAAATAATCAAACTCTCTGACGCTGTATTCTTTGAATGCTTTTTTAAAAACCAACACTGGATTTTGGTATTCTTTCTCCGAAAGCAAGCCGAGAACCCATGGAGAAGGATTTTCCAGCGTAGGATCTGCGACCCATTTCTTTCCTTCTAAATGGATGAGGTAGCATGCACGCACAAACGACCGTACCGACTGATGAAACTGAAAAACTACCGCCGGATCTTCATTGATCCAGCTGTTTCGCTTTACAGCGTAACTCATAATGCTGTTTAACGTCTCTTTAGAGGCTGCCAGATCATTGAACTGGTAAAAGTTCTCCATCAGCTGTAACCCGGAGTGCTTCTTACCGCCTTTCCAAAGCTGAGGTTCAAAATGGGTGCTTGTCTTTTTCATGTTTGTATTTTTTTATAAATGTAATAAAAAATTGCAAACATTCGGATTTGAGTCCGAGATTTTTATAAGAATAAGTAATTTATTTGTTTCCATGACAGAAGCAAATAGAAAGATTGTTGAATTTATAAGGGATGAATGGGTTATCCCTTTGAACAATAACAGCAAATTTGCAGTAGATCATAATATCGATGAAAAAACTGTCCGAAGAATAAAAGACGATGAAAATTATCAAATCGCTCTTCTTACAATAATGCGAATTTGCCATGCTAAGAATTTAACGCTGGCCAGCTTCTTTAAGATGGTTGGAATATAGATTACGAAAACAATATAATGAATAAATCCTGACGAGAGTTGGGATTTTTTTGTGTCAAAACTTTGAAGTTTTTTTCTTTAAAATTTCCGTGAAAATACTGAATCAAAATTTTAAAGTGATTTTTATTTTTGTTGTTTACGGGAACCCGTACAACAATGAAATAATGTAATTTGTATATTTGAAAAAACTAAAAAAGTGAGTATAAAAAGTATTAGAATTGAAAACTTGTTCGAATCATTCAATCATGAAATAAATTTTTCTCAGGACTCTAATATAACAATGATTTTAGGTAGAAATGGATTGGGGAAGACCGTAATATTAAAAATTATAAAAGCCATTCTTGATAAAGATATCTTCCAACTTGAAAATATTGAATTTTCAAATATAATTATAGAAATTGATGACGAAGAAAGTTGGAGTTTTATAAAAAAAAATAAACAAAACGAAGATATTGAACACAATTTAATTCTTGTACGATTAAAGAATAATGAAGAAATCGATAGAATTAGCCTCTCATCAATTGAAGAAAATTTGAAACAAATTAGAAGGTCAATAAGCAGATATATTCCTTCGGCTTATAAACTAATTGATATTGATGAATGGGTTGACAGAAGAACAGATTTACGATATTCAACTACGGAGATTATTGAAAAATTTAAAAACAGTATACCTGATAACATTTTTAATGATTACTTGATTTTTCCGCAATGGTACTCAGATTTTACAAATAACTTAAATGTATCATTAATAGAGACCCAAAGGCTACTAACCTTTGCACCAGAAAGTGAAGAATATAGTTATAGAGAAAGGGGACAATTAATATACAAAAATACCGTGGAAAAATATTCAGAAGATCTTGTACAACAAATTCATTTACAGTTAGCAAAATCCTCTGAGTTATCTACTAAACTCGACAGAACATATCCTAACAGATTAATAAAAAAGCTTAAGGAAACTACTAATGTAAGCCATGAAGAGCTAAATAAGAGTTTATCTAATCTTGAAAAGAAACGCGAAAGATTACAAGAAGTTGGGCTATTAGACCTACAAAATCAACCACACATTGATATTATTGATGAAGGACAAGACGACAAAATTATCGATGTTTTACAAGTATATATTGAAGATAGCAGGCAAAAGCTTGACGTATATGACGAGCTTGCAGATAGAATAGAATTATTTTTAAAGATTATAAATGAAAGATTTTTAAAGAAAAAACTAACAATATCACGAACTGAAGGTTTTCACTTTGAGTCAACCAAGAGTGGAAAAGACATTCCTTTAAAAAGTTTATCATCTGGTGAACAACACATATTAGTCTTATATTATGAATTACTTTTTAAAATAAAAAAAGGGACACTATTACTTATGGATGAGCCAGAAATTTCCTTACATATTGCATGGCAAAAAAGAATTATAAATGACCTTGAAGAAATTTTAAGACTTAACCCAATGCAAATTATTATTGCAACTCATTCACCAGCAGTAATTGGGAATAAGTGGGATTTAACAACAGAATTAAATGCAGAAGATTAAAGTCATGAGTATAAAGGAGGAAATTGATGGCAATTTTATAGCAAATAGCATTCGCATGGATTCTTTTAATGGTTACTATATTTTGGTTGAAGGTCAAACTGACGAATTATTCTATTCAAAATTTTTAAATAATGAAGAATCTAATATTTTAATTTGCCATGGTAAGGAAAATGTAATTGATGCTATACATATTCTTGATAAGAGTAAAACTCATGTAAAATATATTGCAATTGTTGATAAAGATTATGATTTTTTAGATAATAACATGCCTATTTCAAATAACCTGTTAAGAACAGATTTTCATGATGTAGAAACTATGTGCATACAATCTATATGTTTTGATGACTTTAGTAGAGAATATATTAAAGAGGAAAAGGTCAATGAAATTTGTATTTCGAAATCAAAAACATTAAGAGAACATATTTATGAAATAGCTCTTCCTATCGCAAGAGCTCGAATTTTAAGTTATAAGAATAACTATTCGTTAAAGTTTAAACCTGTTGGAAATGAGAAAAAAGAATTAGATTACACCAAATTTATTTGCAAAAATTCGTACAGCTTCTTAGGAAATACTGAGATGTTAAATACTTTAAAAATATATTATAGTCAAGGCCTTCCTAAAACAATTGAAGAGATTAACAAAGAGCTAGAAGCATTAAACCTTAAGAAGTTTGATATTTTAGATATTGTTCATGGACATGATTTAACAAATATTATTGTTATTGGAATTAAGAAGTCAATTGGTAAATCATCATTTTCTAATATTAAAAGAGAGGAAGTGGAACGCGCATTAAGATTAGTGTACAGTAAACAAGAGTTTATTAAAACTAAATTATATGAAAACCTCTCCAAATTATCACCAAATGTATTGAACTGTTAAGTAATTATACAAACTAATTAACTTATGTCTTATGACTTTGGAGATTACATTTCAAACAGCCAACAATGAAAACAATATAGAATCTCCTCCGCTCTCACACGAATCCTTTCGGTCTTAGTATTATAAATCAAACATTCTAACAACAACACGATCTAAAAATCTTTCTTCATCAAAAAAATCTATTATACCAATGTATTTACAATCTTCTGCATAAATAAATTTGATAAATCAAAGCTAGTTATCCACCCCAAAGTCTTTATATCAAAAATAACCCTTAATGGGTATTTTTTTCATGGAAGATTATTATGAAATTTGTTTATGTAACAACATAAATGGTACAAATTTTTGATAATCAAATTGTTAAATTAATAAAATAACAAGTATTATGATTGATATAAAAGTATTAATAATAGATATAAAGGATAAGAGTATTCATTATAGTATTCTAAATCCTTTCACATGCCCGAAAGACTGTACAATAAATGATTTTATAAATAGTTCTGTAATAACATTCAGAAAAGATTACCCTGAATTTTACCCATCTTTTTTTGAAACTGACATGGAACAAAATTATTGTGCAATAGATTATAATAACTTTACTGAAATGAAGAAAGATACAACCATTGCCAGTATAGAAAATCTTAATAAACCTATAGTAGTTATAGTAGGAAAAGAGTTTTTACAAAATCCTTTTCATAATAATATAGAATCATTTTGTGCTTTTTGTAGAAATAATGTAATTCCTGAGGATTGGTTAAAAATTTCTGAAAACCACTTTAAAGAATTAGCAAAAGAATTTGAACTTTTGAGAAATACATTAATAACAACATTAGACCCTGAAATGATTAAAAAATTAATAGATGCTCAAAAAGATGCCCAAGAACAAAACCAAGAAGGTGTCAAAAAATTTCTAAAAGAATCAGGAAATTGGCTTCTTGATGCTACAAAAAATGTAACAGTGGAGCTTATTACAAGTTATGTCAATAAACTTATTGGATTAAATTAGGACATAAATCCCCTCTCTCTAAAGTCTCCAAACTTTGGAGGTTCTTTTTTTAACAATCAACGATGAGTCACCCCTCATGAATCTTTTCGTGTAGTCATAGTATTATAACTCAAACATTCTAACAACAACATAATCCTAAAGTCCCTTTCATCAGAATAATCTATTTCACCGCAATATCTATAGTGAGTAATGAAATTGTATTTCAAACAAAAACCCATCTTATTTGTCAATATTGAAGAGAGAGTTGTCTATATTTGATACGTAGCGAAAATTATAGAACACCCCAACCCTTACCATATGAAAACAAAACTTAGCTATCTGTTTATTCTCTTATATGCTCTTGTAAGTGGTCAGGAAAAATCTATCATTAATGACCTGAAGTTTTCTAACTATTTTGGGCATCCTAAAACCATCACAGAGATCATCACTTATTCACCGGAGAACAGCTATAAAAATATTTCCTATTATGACAAAGAGGGTTTTCTGACAAAAGTAGAATATTACAATGCTATCGGAAGCGGACCTTCTCAGGAAAGGTCTATCAATAAGATCATCACTTATAATTCAAAGGACAAAGCTAAACGTTATTTTGAAGCGTTTAATCCTGGCAATAAGAAGATAGAAACTACAGGCTGGTTTGAAAAAGTTTCGGATTCTCTGTACAAAAGAGTTTCAAATAATTCTGCTCACAATATATCGCTGAGCAAGCTGTTTTATTTTGACAAAAATAACCGTCTTATAAAAACAGAAGAAACCGGAAATTTCTTTGAAACCCCAGTTAACAGCACTATTTTCTACACTTACATCAATGAAATGAGAAGCGAAACCCTTCTTGAAGATGCCACTAAGCAAAAAAAATCTAAGCTCGTTTATAAGAATGTAAAGCTTGATCCGCAAGCCAACTCCATTTATGAAGAATTAGCAGATGATCAGGGAACAATACAACAAAAAACAGAAAGAGTATTTGAATATTATTAACCAGGCTGGTTCAGCAATTTCATAAAAAACATAGAATTCAAATACAAAGGCTGAAAGCACTTTCAACTAGCCTCCGGACATTTCCATAAGTATCCGGAAGTATTTTCCAAACTGTCTGCACCGCCTTCAAAAATAATCGGCAACACTTACTCAAGTGTCCGGAACCACTTACAGAAATACCTTCAGCTTCTTTTCCAGTCACTCTTACCTCTTAAAGAACTGCCTGCTGACACTTGGATAAGTGTATATCGACAATGATATAAGTGTGTCCTGAAACCTATAAACCACCTCCAGACCGTTATATAAGTCGCTCTACCTACTTATCATACCCTGTCCGGGGACTTCGGAACAGCCTCTACCCCCTTGAGCAAGGGGGGCTACCTTGATATGCCGTTTTAGACGACAGATGATTCTTTCTATATTGCACAGAGTTGGTTTCTTATTCTGGAATCGATGATATATCAGTTATTTTTAAGCTATTCTCAGTGTTTATAGAGTTTTAAGCCTGAATTATGGTTAATGCTGGTGTGTGACTAAAAGTGGCTTAAAATAACAATGACTGGCTTTACCTCTTTGATATTGTGGCAGAACCAATCATTTATTAAAGTATATGTTTAATTTTATTAAAAAATGTAAATGAGTTTAATATTCTAGTTTCTTTCTTCTTTTAACTTCATTTTATAATACTTATGAGCTATTGTATTGAGTTCTTTACTCTCATAAAAACTTAAACAAGTAGAAATAATAAAATTTTTACCCTTTATTTCATTCTCATTTTCACTAAGCATATATACAGGAGGAAGCTTTGATATTATTTGCTTTGCTAGGCTATCTTGTATTCTATCTTCTATAATAAATGGCTCATCAGAGGGAGTAAATAAATCTTTCTCTGCCATTAATTTTCCTATTTTAAAATTAGTATCCTCTCCATATCCATGTTGTAGACATTTGTAAAAGACAGCATCTCTAAATCTTTTGGTATAAAATTCCTTTTCATTGTTTTTTTGTTTTCTATCACTTCGATATCTGAATTGTGGTCTTTCGTTGATTGAACATGAATAAATTAATAAAAAGGAAATGATGGATATAATTAACTTTATTTTAGTCATAAATTTTAAATATTTCGTTATTAATGTATAAATATTTACTGTAATACCCAAACATCTATTTGGGCTCAAATCATTTAAAACACTATCTCTCAATGCTTTTAGAACACCCATGACAATTTCATACATAGTAGGTCCTGAAAGTCCTTTTCCGTTCAAGTCTTTAGGAAATGTATCATAATAGTTCTGCCAACTACTTAGTGACTGAGGGGGAAAGGTAAGGTTAGGATTGTCCATCAGCATGTTGCCAATTACAGCCACCCCAAGAGCTTTCGTTACCCGAATGATGTTCGTCTTTAAGTTGGTTTTGATAGTACTATAAGAATTGAAATAAATTAGTAGTATATATTGGTAATATGTAGCAGATCCTTTGCTAACCTTTGTTTTCTTCTGTGTTTGCAGAGATTTAAACACAAGCATCAAGCCATAAGGTCAAAGCTCAATGTTATAATAAGTAATAGATTTTTCATGTTTCACCAGCTCTTCAAAATCTCCTGACTTTGGAGATTCTATTCCAAACAATAATCCCACTCTCTGAAATTTCCATCCTAAAAAATCGAAATTAAGATTTCCGGTTTCTAATAATTAATTCCAGATTTCTAATTAGAAAATGAAGGAAAACACCAATACCAATACAATAGATTATGATATAATGAATCGTATAAAATATATTAGCTGTTGGTGTCAATGGAGACATATTTCCTGTAAATAAAGAAGATGCGCTATAAGGAAGTAATGTTGCATAAGTCCAAATATTATTCTTGTCTAATTCAGCTTTCCTGGCTTTATAGTACTGTAATTTATTCTTAAGATGATCAATATCTTGAGTGATTGCATTTCCAAATGTCATAGAATCTAATTCAATCCGACTTCCCCCCTTATATAGTTTCTCTTTTAGGAGACCTTTTTTATCAAATATGTAAATCGTTGCCATAAAACCGTTGTTCCTATTAGGTATGCTAAGACTAAAATCTGTATGTATTATACTACTTTCTGTAAAAGCTAATTGCTCTAATTCTTTTAACGACTTGTTTAAGATTGTATAATTTGACAATTTGATATTTTCAAGATATTTAATCTGAGATGGAATATCTTTAGAATCATCAATCCACTTATTCAGCACTACCTGTTTTTGATTATCATGAATAGCTGTTTTAAATTCAAAGCTATTTGGGTTACTTTTAAGCATTAAAGTGTATAAGAAAGGGAAAACTACTAAATGTAATGCCAACATGATTGCAAGAGATGAAATTGCATATTTAGATTTCTGATACTTTTTAGAAATCCTGTAGAGATACGCACAGAATGATAAAATAATTAAGATTAAGAATACTGTTGAAAAAAATTCTCCAACACCGAATGAGATGGTAATTAAAGTAAGTAACATAGTTTTTATTAATAAAAATAAAAGAGATTATAATATTCCAGCTATGGGAAACCGTAATGATTTCACTTTTCAAGTATGTGTTTTTTGATAAGCTCAAAGTCAGGAGACTTTGCGCAGCGGGGCTTCTGAAGGGGATAAGAGGATAAAAACTTACTTGTTAACTCAATAAATTGTCTAATCTAAAAAATCTACTCCTTACCGTTGATGGAGTTGGAGGGATTCGAACCCTCGTCAAATTTTGCAGAGAGGAAGGGATTCGAACCCCCGATATATTTTGATCCCATATTTAATTATATTTGAAGATCAACCAACACATCCATTAACATGAAAAACAGTAATTATGAAATACAACTTAGGCCAACCACAGTAGCTGATCTGGATATCCTATTTGAATTTCAGCTTGACCCTGAAGCCAGGCATCTGGCAGCCTTTATGTCAAAAGATTCTACCGATAAAGAAGCCTATCGGGCGAAGTTCACAAAATTGCTGGCTGATCCTACCATCAACAATCAGACAATTATCGCCGATAATGAGATCGCCGGAAGCATTGCCAGATTTATCATGGAAGGGGATGCAGAAATCACCTATTGGATTGATAAGCCTTTCTGGGGAAAAGGGGTCGCCACAACAGCACTGAAAGATTTTCTCACCCTTGAAACCACCAGACCTATTTTCGGACGGGTAGCTTTTGATAATTTCGGTTCACAAAAGGTGCTGGAAAACTGTGGTTTTGTCAAAATAGGTATAGATAAAGGCTTTGCCAATGCCAGACAAACGGAGATTGAGGAATTTATTTACAGACTTGACCGTTAATTTAATCCCAAATAAATCAAAACATTAATTGAAAGACTTCCTGAATTCTAAAGGAGAAAGCTTGGTTTTTGTTTTAAATAAATTACTGAACGACTGGGAATGTTCAAACCCCAGTGCATACGCTACTTCACTTACAGACAGGCTGGTGGTGGAAAGCATTTCTTTGGCCTGGCTGATCAGTTTGTCATGAATATGCTGCTGGGTACTCTGCCCCGTTAAAGAACGCAGCATATCACTTAAATAGCTGGGTGAAAGATGGAGGTTTTCTGCAAAATAACTTACTGTAGGTATTCCTTGATTAAGAGACATTTCATCTTTAAAATATCCATCCAGCAAATCTTCAAATTTTTGCAGTAGGCTGCTGCTGGTAGCTTTACGCGTAATAAACTGGCGCTTATAAAAACGATTGGCGTAGTTCAGGAGCAATTCTATCTGAGAGATCATCACATCATGGCTGAAGTCGTCAATACGGCTGTTGAGCTCAGACTCAATAAAATTAAAGATAGAAAGCACCGTATTTTTTTCTTCTTCAGAAAGGTGCAGGGTTTCTTTTGTAGAATAGGAGAAAAAACCATATTGCCTGATCTTCCTGGCGATGGGATATCCCAGAAAGAAGTCAGGATGTATGAGCAGAGAGTATTGTGAACAGACGGTATCACTGTTTCCGTTCCCTCCTATCACCTGGCCGGGTGCCGCAAAGAGCAGGCCGCCTTCATTAAAATCGTAATAGCCCTGTCCGTATTCTATTCTGCCGTCCAGTTTGGGTTTATAGGATATTTTATAGAAACTCAACACATGTTTTTGAGACAGCTTATCTGTTGCCACCAGATTGTGCGCCCCATTCATTAAGCTGATGAGAGGATGCTTGGGGGTTGGCAGTCCGAAAAACCGGCTGGCCTCTGATAACGATTCAAATTTGAACGGAGTTTGATCTGTCTTTTTCATAAATGGTATTTTAAAGGTACAAAAAACCGGTTATAATTGTATAACCGGCTGTTACTGTTTATTATGATCCCTGCGCTGCGCTGGAAACTTCGTCCCACGCTTCCCAGAGATTGATTCTTTCTGCATATACAGACTTCACCAAAGGAAGATTATGACTTCCCAAATGGAAACGCAACGGCGGATTTTCAGCATCTACCATTTTGAAGAGCGCTTCTGGTGTTGCTGTAGGGTCTCCTTTCTCATAAGACTGAATGGTCTTTATAAACTCGGTCTTAAAGTCATTGTACACCTCCATATTCTGAGAAAATTTCAGTGAGTCCTGACTTCCAAATTCTGTAGCATACGCTCCCGGTTCTATAATGGTCACTTTAATCCCGAATTGTCTGATCTCTTCTGCAAGACTCTCATGGATGGCTTCAAAAGCCCATTTAGAAGAACTGTAATACCCAATCACTGGCAATGTAACGTGTCCGAGATTACTTGATGTCCCCAGAATATGCCCGTATCCCTGCTCTCTCATGATTGGCAATACCGCCTGAATGACACTTACAGGACCCAGAATATTGGTTTCATATAAAGCACGGATTTCATCTGCACCCGCCTCTTCAATAGTTCCTACCAGCGAATATCCTGCGTTGTTCAGTACAATATCCAGCTTTCCGAAATGCTCGTGGGCTTGATGTACGGCTTCTCTTACCTGCTCGGGATTCGTAACATCCAATGCTAAAGTAAGTACATTATCACCGTACTTCTCTTTAAAATCGGCAATGCTTTCCAGTTTTCTTGCGGTGGCCACCACTTTGTCACCACGCTCCAACGCTGCTTCTGTCCAGATACGTCCGAAACCTCTTGATGCTCCGGTGATAAACCAGATTCTATTTTGCTGTATCATAATTTTAAAATGTTTGTTTGATAAAGCAAAATTATAAAGCCTGTCTCCTGAAATTGTAGTCTAATCGCAGACCTTTGTAGGCGAATTGAGGATGTTTATTCTTTAAAATCCGTGTACAGATAATATGTAGTGGATTCCTTAAAAAATTACAACAGCTCTGCATGCATATCAATAAAGCACTGTAAAGCCCTCGACTGCGGTCCGTCTTTTCTGAAAACAAGAATGGTATTCATGGTTCCCAGCTGCTTATTCAGTCCATAGGTCTTAATGTCTCTTCCTGCATAATATTTGGAAACAATTTCTTCCGGAAGAATACTGATTCCCAAGCCTGCTTCCACGAAATTGATGACTCCCTCAATAGAATTCAGGGTGGTACTTTTATAGTTCAGAATTCCTTTATGGCTTAACCAGGATTCTAATCTTTCCCTGAAAATACAGCCTTCATCGAATACGACAATCTTCAAGGGTTCATTCGCAATGAGTGTCTGCAGATTCGGGCCTTTTGATGAGGCAAGAATCACAAGCTGTTCTTCTTTAACACAGATTTTCTCCAGTCCTCTGGCATTCACCGGAGCAGAAACAAAAGCAGCATCCAATCTGTAATCCAGAACTCCGGAAAGTACAGAATCTCTTGTATCTGATTTGAAATCCAGCTCAATGCCGGGATATTTTTCATCGAAGGTATTGAGAATCTCAGGCACTTTCAATGCCATCGTGGTCTCTATACAGCCTATTTTCAGACATCCCCTGATGTTTTCTCCGCTCTGTATATTATTTTTTGCTTCTTCCACCAAATGCTGAATCTGTTTGGAATACTGCATCAGGATCATGCCTTCGGAAGTAAGCTCTACTTTCCGTGAGGTACGCGAGAAAAGTTTAGCATCAAACTCATCTTCAAGACTTTTTATTCTTGCTGTAACATTCGACTGAACCGTAAACATCATAGAAGCAGCTTTTGTAAAACTGCCACTTTCTGCTACCGCTTCAAATATTTTCAAATCATTTATATTCATTTCAATCAATCATTAAAAGTGATTACATTGATTACAATTAATCGTTTCCAGTAATCAAATATCCGTATTAATTTTGAATATCAAAAAAAATTAAATGAAAATAATTTCTAAACCATTCATTACAGGCTTATCATTTAGCTTATTGATGAGCACTATGACACTGGCCCAATCCAATCAAAAATCAATTGTAAATAATCCCATTATGGAAAACCACCCTATTCACTATCGCAACATCAAGGTAAATGACCTCAATCTTTTTTACAGAGAAGCAGGCCCTGCCAATGCTCCTGCGATCCTTCTTCTTCACGGATATCCTACATCATCCCATATGTTCAGAAACCTGATTCCCATACTGAGCAAAAAATACCATGTTATCGCTCCGGACCTGCCTGGCTTTGGGTATTCTGACGCTCCGGATCATCAGCAGTTCTCGTACACTTTCGACCATCTTGCAGGAACTGTACAGGCATTTGTTGACCAACTTGGAATGAAACGTTTTGCAGTATACATCTTCGATTATGGTGCTCCGGTAGGGTTACGCCTAGCGATGAACAACCCTGAAAAAATCACCGGAATTGTTTCCCAAAACGGAAATGCCTACGAGGAAGGATTAAGTAAAGAATGGAATCCGATACAGAAATACTGGAAAGATCCTTCACAGGCCAACCGTCTTGCCCTGAAAGATTTTGTGTCTAAGGAAGCAACCGTTTTTCAATATTACCATGGCGTTTCCGATCCTTCTTTAATTGCACCGGAATCTTACACCCTTGACCAGAAATTCCTGGACAGACCAGGTAATATAGACATCCAGCTGGACTTAGTGAGAGATTACAGAACCAATGTAGCTTTATATCCGAAATTTCATGAATATTTCAGAAAATATCAACCGAAAGTATTACTGGTGTGGGGAAACAAAGACCCCTATTTTTTACCTGCAGGAGCTGAAGCTTATAAAAAGGATCTGCCGGGTGCGAAATTAAAATTTTATGATACCGGACACTTCGCTTTGGAAACAAACGCTGACGAAATAGGAGCTGAAATATTTGAATTTATGGGAACACTGCCTCAATAGATAAATGTAAGTTTTAAATTATTAAGAGTAAGCAAAATGATTGTATGAAAACAGTTATCATTAAAAACTATGGTGGTCCGGAAGTACTGGAGGTAACGGAAAGCCCCACTCCTTTTATAACGGAACCTTCTCAGGTATTGGTGAAAGTAAGAGCAACTTCGGTGAATCCTCTGGATTATCAGGTAAGACGCGGAGATTATGCATCACACTTTGAATTGCCTCTCACAACCGGTTACGATATTGCCGGTGATGTTATCGCAGTAGGTGAAGCCGTGAAAAGATGGAAACCTGGTGATAAAGTTTATTATTCGCCTCGTTTTGGCAGTCCGGGCAGTTATTCTGAATATCATGTGACCGACGAATCCTCATTATCAGGAATGCCTGATAACCTAAGCTATGAGGAAGCAGCAGCCCTTCCGCTTATTGGAGGAACGGTATGGGAAATGATTGTGGTACGTGCCCAATTAAAAAAAGGAGAGCGCATTCTCATCCTTGGAGGTGCGGGAGGTGTGGGCTCACTCGCCATACAGGTGGCCAAATCATTAGGTGCCTATGTGTACACAACAGGACAGAGCAGCTTGCATGAAAAGCTTCAGCATCTTGGAGCAGATGTAGTTATTGATCATCATAAAGAAAACTGGATTGAAAAAATACAAACTCATACCAGAGGAAAAGGTGTTGATGTTATTATTGATACCGTAGGAGGAAGCACACTCTCGGACAGTCCACTTGCATTAGCGGATTATGGCAGAGTTGTAACGTTGGTTGATATTGCCCAGCCACAGAACCTCATCCACGCTTGGGAAAAAAATGCGACCTATCATTTCGTTTTTACCCGACAAAGCAGGGATGAACTCCATCATATTACCCGGCTGATTGAAACCGGACAGATAAAGCCTGTTATAGACAGTATCTACCCTATTGAGGAGGTTCAAAAAGCCCATCAGAGAATAGAGGATTCAAAACGGGACAGACCTTTATTAGGAAAAATTCTGCTGTCATTCTAAAGATGCATAGATAGCTTAATAAATTTAAAAGTATCATTGAACTCAATGGTACTTTTTTATTTATAAAGCACTAAATATTAACAACTTTCCCACTCACAAGAAAGTCAATCTTTAAAATGATAAAGGAAAACCACATCACCCGTATAAGCAGGTTTTATATGATCTTTAATTAACAGTTTGGCTTCAACTACTGCTTTTACAATTCCTTTGAGATTGATTACAGATTTTACCGTTGCCTGCAGCTTTACTTCACTATTTACCGGAACAGCATCTCCGAATTTAAGATTCTCTATTCCGTAATTGATTTCCATTTTTATATTTCGGACATCTGCAATCTGTTTCCATAGATAAGGAATCAATGACAAAGTTAAATAACCATGAGCAATGGTTGATTTAAAAGGGCCTTCTTTTTCTGCCCTTTCTTTATCCGTATGAATCCACTGATTATCTAAGGTAGCATCTGCAAATCTGTTGATCTGATCCTGATGTATTGTATGCCAGGCAGAAACGCCTATCATCTGTCCTTCAAGAGACTTATACTCATTAAAATTATTAATAATAATCATATTATTTTCTGAACCTTTTGAGGGATTAAAATATTTACAGCTGTTATCAACTTTACAATAACTGTATACCAAGTCTGTATATTTTTTATATTTTTCAGACATTCAATAGTAGTCTATCAATATCTGATCCAATGACCATTCTTATACTTTCAAATCCCGGAAAACCTCTCACATAAAGTAAGAGGCTAATGAAAATAAAAAGTAACCTAAATTACATCCAAGTTTTTTCAAACAATAGATCCAGATACTATGTTCTATAGATTTTGGATCCATAAAAAAAATATAAAAAATATGAGACTTAATATGGAAGGTATGCTATTGTAACATACCTGCAAGTAAGACTTTAGTTATGCCAACTTTACGTTAACAGCATTTAAGCCTTTATCGCTTTTTTGTACATCAAAAACTACTTTATCATTTTCATGGATCGCTCTTGTAGTTAATCCTGAAGAATGTACAAATATATCTTTACTTCCATCTGCTGGAGTAATAAAACCGAAGCCTTTTGCTTCATTGAAAAATTTTACGGTGCCTTCTTGCATTGTAATTATTATTAAAAATT
>JASLCD010000278.1 GCA_030146295.1 Chryseobacterium sp. | reverse complement strand
CTTCATAATATTTTTGGTAACTTTACAAAAAATATGATGTAATGAAAGATATTCGAATTGCTCTGCTAGACATGAACAACAATCATGTGAATCAAGGTTTTAGAAACATTAAAGAAATTTCTGAATCATTTCAGCAGAACTCTGAAGAAAATGTTGTTATCAAAACATTTGATGTAAGATTTAAAGATGAAATGCCGGAGATCGGAGACTTTGACATTTTTATTTCTTCTGGCGGACCAGGGAATCCACATCGGGAAGGTTTTGCCTGGGAAGACAGGTTTGCAAATTTTTTAGATTCCATTTTTGAACATAATACATACAGTGAGGATAAAAAATATCTTTTCCTTATCTGCCACTCATTCCAGCTGGCAAGTATTCACTGGAATCTGGGTAATATCTGCAAAAGAAAGTCTTATTCCTTCGGAGTAATGCCAGTTCATAAAACAAAAGAAGGCAGAGAGGAATTTTTATTCAAAAATCTTCAGGATCCTTTTTACGCGGTAGATTCCAGGGCTTACCAGTTTATTGAGCCGAATCATGAGCGTTTTGAAGAGCTTGGGATGAAAGTGATGGCGATTGAAAAATTCCGCCCTCATATCAATCTGGAAAGAGCCATAATGGCGGTTCGTTTTTCTGAAGAAATATTTGGCACACAGTTTCATCCTGAGGCCAATCCTGAATCTTTGATCGAAAATCTGAAAGATGAAAAAAACAGAGAAGCTATGATCGAAAACTTCGGAATGGAAAAATATCTTGAAACCATGGACAGAATAGATGATGAAGATAAAATCATTCTCACCAGAAATCAGATTCTCCCGAGGTTTCTTCAGTTTGCAAAAAAAAACATTTTGAAAGAAGCTGAATCTTTGGTTTAAAAGGCTGGAAGCCGGAAGAAGGATGCCGGAAGTTATTATCAGTAAAGTATACCGAATATTATTTTATTCAAAATCAACGAATTAAAAAGTAATTGTATAAATATTTTCAGATTTGAAAACGTTCCTCTTCCAGCTTCAGACTTCCTTACTATAACAATCGGGCAGAAATGTTCGATTTTTTATCATCACAAAAGAAAAAAATATGATCCCAAAATATAGAAAACAGTACAATCAGGAGTTTTCGGATGAAAAATACAATCAATTAAAAAATATACTGGCAGAAAAAGGGGGTACAGCACCTACTTTCAGGGTTTCAGAAAGCCCTATTTTTTTGACTAAGGAGTTTGAAGGTAAACTTATTGATGCCAGCGAAAGTATTATCAGCCAGATTAAAGCAATGCCAGCAGAACTCCTTCAAAAAGCCATTCCTGAAAACTGCAGAGTTCCCAATGATACGGATCAGCCTCATTTTTTCACCATAGATTTTGGAGTCTGCAAAAGTGAAAACGGAGAAATAGAACCTCAACTGATAGAGCTGCAGGCATTTCCCTCTTTGTATGCTTTTCAGAAGGTATATGAAGAAACTTATTGTGAAGTATATCCTTTTCTTTCGGAAATCAAAAATCCGATGCCTCATGAAACCTTTGCAAACTATTTAAAGGAATTAATTGTAGGAGATGAACATCCTGAACATGTAATTCTTCTTGAAATCTTTCCCGAAAAACAGAAAACAGCCATTGATTTTGCTTTAACAGAGAAATTATTAGGCATAAAAACCGTATGCCTGACGAAAATAAAGAAAGAAGGCAAAAAACTGTATTATGAAAATAATGGAAAACTGGTAGAAATCAAGAGGATTTACAACCGGGTTATATTTGATGAGCTGGACAACATCCCTGATCTTACCACAGAGTTTGATTTCCGTGAAGAAGTAGATGTCAAATGGATCACCCATCCCAACTGGTTCTTTAAAATCTCAAAGTTCCTTTTACCTTTATTAAAGCATCAGTTTGTTCCGAAAAGCTATTTTTTACATGAATTTCCGGACGGTGAAAATCTTGAAGATTTTGTATTGAAGCCTTTGTTTTCATTCGCCGGAAGTGGCGTTAATTTAAACCCTACAAAAGATATTACAGATTCCATTCAGGATAAGGAAAACTATATTCTGCAGAGAAAAGTGCATTACGAACCTATTTTTGAAGATATTAACGGAGATTTTTCAAAAGCAGAGATCCGTTTGTTGTATATTTGGCGGGAAAATGACGAACGCCCTATTTTATTGGAAAACCTGGGAAGAATGACCAAAGCAGCAATGGTAAATGTGGATTTCAATAAAAAAGATGCCATCTGGATCGGAAGTTCGAATGCTTTTTTTGGATAAATACATTATAAAACTAATAATACATGGAAGAAAAGTCAACAGCTTTTGCAGAATTTGACAATAACAGTTTAACACGAAGAAGAAATCTATTACCCACCTGGATTAAAATTTTCTTATGGATCTTTTTAATCGGAGGTGCATTATCTGCTATTTTTTTGATGGCAGGCTCTCTGATGACCAACATCTCTTTATCGATATATGGGATAAATGCTAACCATCCCTATTCAATGACGGGACTTTTGATCTGCTTTCTGTTTTTGTTTAAAGGCATTGTTGCCTATGGACTTTGGTTTGAGCAGGAATGGGCTCCGCAAGCAGCAATTGTGGATGCAATCATAGGAATTGCTATTTGTCTCATTATGATGGTCATTATCCCATTTACCGTTTCAACCATTAGCTTTACACTCAGATTAGAACTCATTCCTTTGTATTTCTATCTTGTGAAAATGCAGAACATAAAGAAAACCTGGAAAAGCTTATAAAAAACAAAACCTCCGAAATTCCGGAGGTTTATTTTTTATTTATTCTTGTGATCTTTCATGAACTTATCTGTAAAATCTCAACAATTATTTACATCCCCCGGATCTCTCCAAGGATAATAGTTTAATAGTTATCTATAGTCTGTTAATAGGCATAAAATGCAATTCCTTCATAAGTCCACCCATTTCCACCAGTGCCAAGTTCAGCAAGGTTCTTGGTATAAAAGTGACCGTTTTTTGAAGATCTATAATACCTGTAAACAGGAACGGCTCCGGGCAAACCTTGCTGAACTGGCCAGCCAATAGCTTCTCTGAAGACATACCCTTGCGCCTCTAAAGCAGCTCTGTCATACTGATTTATAGCAATTACCATATCAAGATTGTTTGGATTCATATACACTGCCAAGCTATATAAAGTACTCGGAGCGCTTGTCGTTTTAAATGCAAGTCCCTCACTGGACCAACTATGTTGACCAGCCGGCCCCGTAGTTGAACCAAAATAATGCTTCATTAATGAATTGCTATAGTATCTGTATACGTTAACATCTTCACTAAATTTGGCGGAGGAATTGATCCTGCTTTTTGACGCAATTGATTGTTGGTTTTCTGCCTGAATCTCAGATTCCTCTCTTCCACATGATAATAATGTTAATGCACAGACTGATGCAAAAAGTAATTTTTTCATAGGTATATTAGTTTTTAATTCGCTGCAATAATACGAAAAATAATCAATTTATATCATGGTTTAGTGAATAATAATAAAAAGCTAACTATTAAGTAATACTACAAAATAAAAATCCACCCTATAAGACGACATTAAAAAATTTGACTTGTACTTTTTGCTTACACAAAACTTTGTAAATATAGACTGTAGCTATAAATTCTACAGGAAACCGTATGCTGTATCATAAATGGTTTTCGGACAGACAAACTTCAATATGCTACAGCACAATAAAAAAATTGCAATACGTTTTTCGTTCCGTATTGCAATTTTAATAACTTCTATAAAGATTATTTATACGTTTTTATCGTCTTCCAGCAGTTCCTTGGCCTGATATTCCTGTACCAGATCAATTGCATTGGAAATAACATCACTTAAGGCTGTGATAAACGTTCCTTCTTCTGCCATTCCCATAGCGTGTTTCAAGGCTTCAATTTCTTTAGGGATAATCTCGTAGCTGACATCTCTGCCCGCACTATTAATTCCGTCAATGATCAGTCCGTTGATTTCCTCTTCTGTCCTTCCACGAAGGTGCTTTTCGTTACGGATGATAATATAATCAAACATTCTTCCTGCAATTTTTCCGCACTCTCTGATATCGTTATCTCTTCTGTCTCCTACCCCGGAAATAATACCTATTTTCTTTGTAGACTCTACGTTTTTCAGATAGTCTTCAATGGCTTCGTATCCTGATGGATTGTGGGCAAAGTCGATCAGAACTTTAAAGTTTTTGAATTTAAAAACATTCAGCCTGCCCGGCGTAAGCTGAGCACTTGGAATAAATGTTCTCAAAGAATTGGAAATATCTTCAATTCCGAACCCATAAAGGTAACTTGCCAAACTGGCTGCCAATACATTTTCAATCATGAATCTGGCTTTTCCTTCCATTGTAATCGGGAAATCTTTGGCCTTTCCTATTCTGATTTTCCAGTCCCCTTTTTTAATAGTGACAAATCCTTCTTCATACACACAGGTGATTCTTCCTTCTTTTGCAAATTTTACGATATGAGGATTGTTTTCATCCATACTGAAGATGGCCACATTGGAATCCAGATCACTCACGATCTTCATAGAATACTCATTATCGGCATTCAGCACACTCCAGCCGCTCTTTTTGACACTGTCCAGTACGACACGTTTTACTTTGGTAAGGTCTTTCAGGCTGTGAATGTCATTCATTCCCAAATGATCTTCCTCAATATTGGTCAAAACCCCGATATCACATTGTGAAAAACCAAGTCCGGAACGTAGAATTCCACCTCTGGCAGTTTCCAATACAGCAAATTCTACCGTTGGATCTTTTAGGATAAATTCTGCTGAAAGCGGTCCTGTAGTATCTCCTTTTGACAACATGGTATTTTGGATGTAAATACCATCCGAAGTCGTGAATCCCACTCTGTAGCCGTTGCTTTTTACAATGTGTGAAATAAGTCTTGTAGTGGTTGTTTTCCCATTGGTCCCCGTTACAGCAATAATTGGGATGGTAAAAGGTTTCCCCTGCGGATAAAGCATATCTACCACCGGTGCAGCAACGTTTCTTGGAAGCCCTTCACTTGGAGCAAGATGCATTCTGAACCCTGGTGCAGCGTTTACTTCAATGATAGCTCCTCCGCTTTCTTTTAAAGGCTGAGTTAGGTTCTCTGCCATAACATCAATACCACAGACATCCAATCCGATAATCTTGGAAATCCTTTCTGCCATCGTGATATTTTCCGGATGCACCATATCTGTGACATCAATGGATGTTCCTCCTGTTGAAAGATTAGCCGTTGACTTCAGGTAAACCACTTCTCCCCTCTGAGGAATCGTTTCCAGCGTATACTGAAGCTTTTCAAGAAGTTCCAGTGTATCTTTATCTACCTCAATTTCAGTAAGGACATTTTCATGGCCATATCCTCTTCTCGGGTCTTTATTTTCTTTTTCAATAAGCTGCTGAAGATTAAGTTCCCCATCTCCTACAACATGGGCAGGAACTCTTCTTGCTGCTGCCACCATTTTATTATTGATCACCAGTATACGGAAATCATAACCTGTAATATATTTCTCAACAATTACTTTTCTTGAATATTTCTGAGCATGTTCCAGGCCTGTTTTAGAAGCATCCCAATCGTTGACATTAATGGAAGAGCCTTTTCCGTGATTTCCATCCAAAGGTTTTAAAACAATCGGATAGCCAATTTTCCTGATTACAGCATTTAATCCTTCTTCGTCTACTACCAGATCACCTATCGGCACCGGAATAGCAGCATCATGAAGCATTCTTTTGGTTAACTCTTTATTACACGCAATATCAACCGCGATAGAACTTGTCTTCCCGGTAATGGTAGCCTGAAATCTTTGCTGGTTAACACCATACCCCAACTGTACCAGAGAATTTGTACCCAATCTGATCCAGGGAATTCTTCTGGAAGCAGCTTCTTCTACAATACTTCCTGTAGAAGGCCCCAAACGAACGCGTTCTCTGATTTCTTTTAATCTGTGAATGCAGGCAGTCAGATCATAATCCTTCCCTTCTATCAGGGCTAGTGCAATCTTCACTGCTTCTTCAGCAGCATAGATTCCCGCATTTTCTTCAATATAGTTGAAAACCACATTATACACTCCCGGAGTTTTTGTTTCACGGGTTCTTCCAAACCCCACATCCATTCCTGCCAGGGTCTGTATTTCCAAAGCAATATGCTCAATAACATGCCCCATCCAGGTTCCGGTTTCCACTCTATGGAAAAAACCACCTTCTACTCCTTCCGAGCATCGATGGGTAATCAATGAGGGTATTAATTTTTCAATCCTTTCCCTGAATCCTTCGATTTTATTGGTAGGATAATTCTCCATTTCTTCTAAGTCTAACCTCATCTGTATCAGCTTCTTTCTTCTGATGCTCCAGATGTTTGGACCGCGTAGTGCCTGAATCTTTTCGATTTTCATAGTCTATTGGCATTTTAACAGTTAACAATAACTCCTTT
>JASLCD010000274.1 GCA_030146295.1 Chryseobacterium sp. | reverse complement strand
ATTATGAGTATTCACATCAGTGCAAAAAAAGGAGAAATTGCCAAAGTAGTATTGCAGCCGGGGGATCCGCTTCGTGCACAGTATATTGCTGAAAATTATTTGGAGAATGCTAAACTGGTAAGCAAAACCAGAGGTATTTTTTATTATACAGGTCTTTATAAAGGTAAAGAAATCACTGTAGGAGCGAGTGGAATGGGTTTCCCTAGTATCGGAATCTATTCTTTTGAACTGTTTACAGAATATGAAGTAGACACGATCATCAGAATCGGGACTTGTGGTGCTTACAATACTGATCTTAAACTTTTTGATATTTTAAATATTGAAAAAGCAGCCAGCGAAAGTACTTATGCCAAATATGCATGGGGAATTGAAGACGAAATACTTTCTCACCAGGGGAATATCTTTAACACCATCAATGAGACGGCTAAAGAGCTATCTTTAAATGCTAAAGCAATCAATATCCACAGCAGTGATATTTTCTACAGAAAAGATCCTGCTACTCCGGAAATTGCTACAAAATACAACTGCCCTGCAGTAGAAATGGAGGCTTTCGGTTTATTTGCCAATGCACAGCACCTGGGAAAAAATGCTGCTACGATCCTTACGGTAACTGACATTATCCCAACCCATGAAAAAATCTCTGCTGATGAAAGAGAAAAAGCGTTGAATCCAATGATGGAACTGGCTTTGGAATCGGCAATAAAGAGTTTGTAAAAAGCGAAAAACGATTTTGTTTATAAAAAAAGAGCTTTACTTTATCAGTAGAGCTCTTTTTTATAGTCTGAAAAAATTTCTGGCTGTTTCTGTGGTCTCGTCCGCGACTTCGGAAATGCTGATCTTCTTCAGATGGGCAATCGTTTGGGCTACGTAAGGTAAAAATGACGGTTCATTTCTTCTGTTCTGCATTCTGGGCATATTTTTCGGAAGCATAAAAGGGGCATCTGTTTCAATCATGATCCGGTCAAGAGGTGTATACTTTATCACATCTTCCAACTGGCTGAATCTTTTGTTATCGCTGATGGCTCCGGTAAATCCTAAATAAAATCCTTTATCCAGATACATTTTTGCTTCATTCAAGGTTCCGGTAAAGCAGTGTACCACAGCTTCGGGTAATTGGGAAAGGTACTCATCTGTGATGTCATTAAATCTTTTAAATGCAGATCTTTCGTGAAGAAAAAGCGGTTTGTTAACTTCTATTGCGAGTTCCAGCTGAGCCATATAGCATTTTTCCTGCATAGGTCTGGGAGAAAAGTCCCGATCAAAATCCAATCCGCACTCACCTACGGAAATCACATGGTCCTGTTGCAACAATTTCCTGAGTTCAGCGATACCTTCTCCGTTAAACGATTTGGCATCGTGCGGGTGAATACCTGCTGTAGAAAATAAAATTTCCGGATATCCTTCTGCAATCTCAGCAGATTCTTTACTTCCTTTTACACTGGTTCCTGTGAGAATCATCTGCTCTACTCCATGGTCCAATGCACGGTTGATAATTTCTTCGTGTTCATTATAGAACTGTTTATTGGTCAGATTAATGCCAATATCAATATAAGTGTTCATTTGTTTTTACTGTTTTATTATTTCCTGAATGATTGTTTTTAACTGTGGTAATGCTGATGTACTGCTTTCCCGTATTGAATAAAGTGTTTTATTTCCTTTCAGAATATGATCGAAATAGGTATCACTTTCAGGGTTGATAAGCACGATCCATCTGGCCCGTATTTTTACTGTTTCTACAATATTGACAGGTAATGCTGTAGATCCTGAAGTTCCTATAACAAACAAAATATCTGTATGATCAGCAATATCATAAGCAGTATCAAAATAATAATATTTTTCGTTATACGACTCATCAAACCATAATGTATGAGGTCTTAGCCAGCTTCCGCATTGTTGGCATTTCAACCCGGCAATATCTTCCGGTGTAAGGTCTTCAATATATTCTTTCTGTTTTACATTTTCAGGAAAATCAATGGGCTCACTGCATTCTTTTGAGCAGCGTACTTTCTGTTTATTTCCGTGGATCTCGTAGACCTTCTGTGTTCCTGCTCTTTGATGGAGACCATCTATATTCTGGGTTATAAGCTTAAATCTGTCACCCAAAAGATTCTCTATTTCCGTCAGCGCAAAGTGTCCTTCATTGGGTTGCGCTTCAGCAATAAGTTTCTTCCAGAAAAGGTTGTACTGCCAGACTTCTTCTGTTTCCTGCCGGAAATATGTAAGTGTTCCGAATTCCTCCGGGCGATGGTACTTGGTTCCTTTAATCCAGATTCCATCGATGGAACGATATGTTGGAAGCCCGCTTTCTGCCGAGATTCCGGCCCCGGTAAGGAATGTGATATATCCTTTTTTCTCCTTGATTATTGTTTGTAATATTGATTGTAATTCTTCCATGATTTTTAGTTTAAAAAAATAGAAACAGGCCGGGTTTGAACCGACGACTTTCCTTTGAGTGGAAGGTTTTTCCAGTTAAACTACTGTTTCCGATTTTAAGTTTCTGCTCTCAGGAGATTAAAATATTCTGAAGCGGTCAAAGGTCTTATTTCTCCCTCCGGAGCTATTTTTTCCTTCAATTCGCAGATCAGCAAATCTCCCTGTCTTTTTAAGCATCTGATGTATGGGATCAGATTACTGTGTATTCTGAAAGTGGATGCAATGGCTGTCAAAGCATCATCTTTATATTCCTGTTCTATCCACAGCCAGTGTTCTTTTTTAGTGGAAGGACACCAGCATTTTACCGCATAAGAATACTGCCGTCTTCCTCCCCATACAAACATTCCCAGTTTCTGATTTTCAACTTCGTGAACTTCATAATGGTTGGTTTTCCTGATTAATTTCTGGTTTCCGTTTTCATCATATTCAATATAATCAATTTCAATTTCTTTTTCATTGATTTTTTGAGCTTCCAGTTTTTCCATCAGATTTCCTACTCCATAATAACTGAAGCAGAACAGCTTAAAGTTACGGTCTTCTGTGTTAAAGAATTCTTCATACTTCATCGGCTCCACCTCATCCCAAAGACTTTCAATTGTATCTAAGATCTGTGTAAAAAACGGTGTTTCAAAATTCTCCCACTGTCTTTCATATTCCCGGGTCTCAAAATTCTGAAAACTGCTGTGTCTCAGTTTCAGTATGGCGACAAGTTTTCTCAAAGAATGCCCCTTCTCCTGAAATATAAGATGAAAAGGCAGCCTTGAAATGATGATCTGATCTTTGGTAAGGTAAAGGTTGTTATTTATTTTAAAATAAACATGATTTGCCAGATGCTCAAAATTATAATGCGAACCGTACAAATAATGATTGATCTTCTTCAAAGCCGGAAACCAAAATCCATGCAGCCCTCCATCATCCCATTCTCCCAGATACTCCAATGATTTAAAATTCGCACTGCATTCTGCATGATAAGGAACCTGAATTTTTCCGTTCACTTTTTGAAGATGTTCAAAACTATTGTTTTTATGGAGAATCAGATCACCTACCTCCACTATATTGGGAGCTATTGTATTAAAGCTGTTAAAAACCCCTTTCACCCGTTGAAGAGCACGAAGCTCACAGTTTTCAGCGCCGTTATACTGGAAGTTTCCATTGATATCAGTCAAAACCGGAAAAGCAGCTTTGCTTCCACCGTTAATGGTGATATAACCGGATTTTTCCAATGCCTTGAAGGTTACATCACATCCGTTTTCCATATGAATGCTTCCGCTGGTTTCCTGAAGTGCCGGAAACAAAACGCCCGCATTTTCAAGTTTCAGATTACCAATTACTTTCTTCAGCTCCGGAAAATGATGGGTAAATTTATGCCCGGAATGGTATTCACTTCTTATTCTCAGCAAACCATGAACAAATTCAAGGTTCGGGAATGAGATATTTCCTCCTACCACATTGATCTTACCCCGGATTTCCCGATGAGGAATTACAATATTGCTTCCCAGGATATTGATATCAAAAATACCGTCTTTTAAAAGAGCATCGGCTTGGAACTGGTAATGAATAGGAATCGTGACTCTCGTTTTCAGCAATTGTCCGAATTTATTATACACCATCGTATTTTTTACTGAAACATATCCGCCAATTATTTCCAGATTCTTAAAAGTACAGTTGATGATACACTTAAAATGACCGCTTACTTTTTTAAGCTGATCCAGCTGGGTATAGCAATGCATTTTAAAATGTCCTTCTACTGTTTCAAGAAGTGGAATTTTACAGTTTGGAGCATCAATAGAAAGGCTTCCTTTAATATGTTTCAGTTCCGGAAAATGGCAGCCTTCACCACGCAAAAGCAGGCTCCCTTCAATTTCGGTACCATGAAAAGTCATGTTTTTAGCATAGATCTCAATCAAAGCATGTTCATCAAAAACAATCTCCTTCCAGTCTTCTTCGGAGAATATTTTATATCGTCGTAGGGTATCAGTCGTAGGCATTTTCTATTATTTGAGTGATCGGGTTGTATTCCTGCTGAATATATTTTACAAAGCAATCGCTTTCTATTCGCAGCATTTTATGTTCGTTGTGGGTTATAAAAGCATCTTTTGCAATCAGGAATGTTTCTGTAGTTCCGTTTTTGGCATAGATATAATAGTCTTCCGCTTTCAGCATGTGCTGATTGCTTGTTTTTTCAAGACAGTATTCTTTATAACCTTTTGTATGTTCTTCCAGATTCCTGATTCTTTTCAGATCGTTTCTGTTTGTTTTTCTTTCTCTTCCTGTAAAAAAGTATTCCGGTATATTTTCGTTTCTGGTTATAATTGGAGTTTCAAAAGATTCCTGTGTACTTTCCACAGAAATCACTTCCGGTTTTCTCACCGGTTCTGTTTTAGAAACTCTTGGTCTCACGACTCTTTCTACAGGTTTTCTTTCCTGCCACTGCATGGGTACAGGAACTTTTACTTCATTAATGATGTTCAAAAAAATCAATAAATCTTTAAGCATGGTATTATATTTTAAAATGAAAGCCAAAGACACCGGGATCGAACCGGCAACCTATCCTCCATGGATATGCTTTTCCGGATTAAGCTACTGCTTTGACTTTCTGGTTAGGGAGATAAGCATGATTCGAACACGCAACTATTCTGTGCAGGAATTATTTTTCCATTTAAACTATGATCTCCATTGTTTATATCGGGAGTACAGCAGGAGTTGAACCTGCAGCTCGTCCGTGCTGAGGACGTATTCTTCTCCTTTTGAACTATGTACTCCTGTGAAGCGGGCGGGAATCGAACTCGCAGCCATTGACTTGGATGGTCAAAGCTCTTCCATTGAGCTACCGTTTCTATAGTTGGGAGATAAGCAGGAATCGAACCTGCAACTCATTTTAGCAAAATGTATTTTTCCATTATTACTATTATCTCCGTATGGATGTTACCATGTATGAACTTTATAATTTTTCAATAAAACTCCACTCAGATAATTTCCTTTTATTCCTTCTATAACGGGATGTAAAATTCTCGCTGCTCCATCCACAGAATCCAGCGGCGGGATGTACCCCATTTCAAATTGTTTTTTTCTAAGACTTTCTTTCGCTCCTGTAGAAATCCATCCCACATCTACTGCACTCATATAGATCTGATCATTTTCAAATTCCTTTGCAGAGGTAAGGGTCATCATATTGAGAGCCGCTTTGGTCATATTGGTATGCGGATGAAAAACAGTTTTATTTTCGTAGCTGAAGATCCCCTCCGATGAAGTGACATTAATGATAAATTTTTCTTTAAATGTTGAGTTCTTCATCAATGGTTTTAATTCTTTAATCAGAAAATAAGGCGCTATATGATTGATGAGGTTTACCTCCACCAGTTCATACATAGAAACTTCTTCCAAAGTAGAGTTCCAGCTTGTTTTTTCTCTGTTATCCACAGGCTGTCCAAAACGGGTAAGTGCAACCTGAGTTTCTTCATTATGAGCATATTCCAGTTTTGCTGTTTCGCTTGAAATTTCTGTATGATTCGGAATCAGCGTCTGAATATTTTTAAACTCTATCAGTTTTTCTTTTTCACGTTTTATAATGGGCAGATAGTATTCATCGGGATATTTTATCGTCTGAGCGGCATTATTGATCAGGATATCCAGGGTGTCAAAATTGAATTTATAAAAGTTTATAAAATCCTGAACAGCCTTCAGATTTCTTACATCAAGACCGTATATCCAGAGTCTGTCTTTCCAGTTGTTATAGTCTGCTTCCTGCTGCATCAATTCCATTGCCAGTGCCGGAAAACGGGTTGTCAAAACCAAATGAGCCCCGTTTCTCAATACTTTCAATGCGGTGGCAAAACCTACCTTCACTCTTCCTCCTGTAAGGATGACGTTTCTTCCTGTAAGGTCCACTGTTTCAAAACGCTTTTCATAGTTTTCTTCAGCACATACAGGGCATAATCTTGAATAGAAAGAATGGGCATACTGATAACTCTGGTTACAGCAGTAGCAGTTTTTAGGAATCTGAAGTTTTGTAAGCTTCATATCTTCTTTTTCATCATCATAAAAAGCAGAAACACCAGCCAATGCCTTCTGCATGAGAACAGCACTGGAATTGACTGCCAGATCATGGGATTTCATTTCTGAATAGTTCTCATAACGGCTTTGTTTTTTGGCACTTTTATGAATTTTGGTAATCAGTCCTGAAAATGTTTTATTATCAGGATTCAGGAAAGGATCTTCTTTCAAGGCATTCAAAACCTTAAGACATGTTTCCCATTCTTCGGTTGAAAATTTTTGGTCTGATTGATTCATAGCTTCTGTTTTATGTCTGCAAAACTAGAAGCCTTGTGCGCAATGTTTCTGCGCAGTATAAAAAGAATAAAAAAATTGAAAAATTAAAGGAATATAGCTGTATGATTAAAATAATCCGGATGATCTGCAAGAGTTTATTTTTCCACAGATTTCACAGATGTTGGTTCATTATTTATTCGTTGATAAATTTTTCCAGAAAACCGATTAGTTTTGTTCCTCCATGGCTCCATCGGATCCCATGGCCTTCTTTTTCCCGGACTTCAAAAACAAGTTCATGTTTGTAGTGAAAGAAAACATTCCACCAGGTTTTATTTTCCAGAATTTCATGGATTTTTGCCATTACTTTCTCCTGTTTCTGCTGATTGTTCCCTTTGATTACTCCCCAGAAATCATCATCCATTCTTCCAATATGCTTTTCCCAGGCCCTTTGTGCAATGGTAATTTCACTATTGAACATTTCCTGGCAAGCGTTGATCAGCATCGTTTTCAAAGGTGGGATGGCATTTTCATCACGGATACTGGCTGAGGTTAACCTTTGTCCTAAAATATTCAGCCAATGTTCCCACGGAATTGTTTCCAGTGAACCTGCTTTTACCTCATCGGAATTATCACTTTCAAGGATGGCAATGAATTTTTCAAAGCTTTCCTGTCTGTCAATAATTATTTCTTCATTAAAATAAGGCAGGTGCAATTCTAAAGTATTCTCCTTGTATCGATGAATATTCTTATCCAGAGTTTCCAGATGCTCTTGTACTAAAACAGCTTGATATTTGTTTTTCCATGATTCTGAAAACAGGGAAATATAAGGTTCAAACAGATTCATTCTTACGTCGTTTTGATGAGATTAACAGAGAGATTTTCATCTCTGATCAGATAGGCAATCAGATTAAACCATCCTTTACAATGATCCAGAATCCAGGCATCGGAAGAAATAATAATGTCTGAACTTTCTGCGAGAAACTTATCCGGATTGAATTCCAGATCTGCCTCCCAGTGAAGCCCTTTCTGTTCCGCAAATTCAAGAACAATCTGTTTAATTCTTCCACTGTTGGAAACCGGTTTGTCAAAGATCCATACAAGCTTCTGAATGTGGTTTTTCTGATAAAAAGCAGCAACCAGCTCTATTGCTCTCTGCGTTTGGTTAACTCTTTTATAGGTTCCATGAACACCGGAAAGGTCGCGGATACAGCCATCCAGTCCTTCGAAAATATAAGCTTCGGAAAGCAGACTTTCCATTAATATAAGAACATTGAACCCATCAAGATATACCGTTTGATCTTTTAAATCTGAAATATCAACATGCTTTAACTGTCTGTTATCAAGCTGTTGAATGGATGCTGATGCTCCCCGAAGAGCTTGTATCTGACGGGTTTTCAGTCTATATCTGTTACCCACAAGATCTGAAGCCGCTTTTTCCGGGTACTCTCTGCTCAACAGATACTGCATGTCTTCAACAGCCAGTCTCAGTTTGGAGATCTGTTTCTCTGAGCCAAATAAGGTATCATCTCCTGTATTTTTTCCACGGTTTCTGTTATTCATACTCAAAAATAGAGTTTTTGGTGGATGTTAGAAACCACCCCGTCAAAAATTCTTTGAATTTTTGACACCCCTCCAAGGGAGGGGAATTTTACACCTTTGATTGTTAAATTTATCAATGATATTATTCTTCTCATTCTGAATTGGGATCTGTTATGTTTTTTACAACAAAAGAGATGTTTTGTACAACGTATTGATATTTATTAGAAATAAGTTTGCAAAGACTTAAAAAATACTTTTATGAATACTCTGAAAAAATTATGTTATCTATCTGCGGCCATGCTGTTATCAGCATCTTTCGTTTCTTGTTCAAGTGATGACAATGAAATCATTATTGAGCAGCAGACTCCCTCACAGGTATTATCTTCTACTCCCTGGGAAACTACCGGAGCTAAGGATAAAAGTGGAAATAATGTAGCACTTACTGATGCAAGTGTAGCCGGATATGTAGGGTTTGCTTACTTCAAGGCAGATGGTAAGTTTGCTATTTATAACCTGACTGATGTATTGAGATCTATGGGAACATGGTCTGTGGATGCACAGGGAAAAACAAGAACAATTGCTGCATTGAACCCGGATGGAACTACTATTTTCACCCGTGATGTTGAAATTCTTGTTTTGAACAGAAATGAATTCACTTACAGAATCCGTCCCAATTCGAGCGATCCTTCGGTGTATTACGACATTATCCATACAAGAACTTCTCATGCAGAGCCTGCTAACGGGCAGCTTACACTGGCTTCCACTCCATGGGAAACGACTGGGGCTAAGGATAAAAGCGGAAATAATATTGTGTTAAATGATCCCAGCGTTGCAGGTTATGTAGGATATTCTTACTTCAAAGCTAACGGAACTTTTAAAATTTTCGGATTGAATGATGTGCTGAGATCTGAAGGAACATGGTCTATTTCTCCGGATGGAAAGAAGAGAACGCTTACCACTCCTACTTTTACACGTGTTGTGGATATTCTTCTCCTGAACGAAACAACGTTCACTTACAGAATTACTCCTGATGCAACCAATCCAGCTGTATTTTACGATATCATTCATACGAAGGTAAGCCATAAGGAACCTTTGTAATGATTATTTTTTTGATAAGAAGGAAGAAACCTGCTCAGTAATGGGCAGGTTTTTTATATTTTAAATTAAAAGGAAAGTAGGTCTGTAATGCATTACCAACAGTCCTCCCACCATTTTTTCCAGGTTATGGTCCCCAACTGGTCCAGATCTACTTTTTCACCCATCATGGGAAGGGTAATCGGGATATTATTTTCTTGTGCATTTTTTGAGGCCAGTTCTAAAGGTTCATACCACGCGTGCTGAGCCAGCTTAAATTTGGAATTGTGAACAGGAATAAAATTTTTGGCTTTCAGTTCTTTTATTTCGGTCATCAGCTGATCCGGTAGAGTGTGAATATATGGCCATTTTTCGTTATACTGACCGTTTTCCATTACAGCCAGATCAAAAGGTCCATATTTGTCACCAATTTCTGTAAAATGGTTTCCATACCCGCTGTCACCGCCCAAAAACAGTTTTTTTGTAGGTGTTTTCAAAACAAAGGAAGTCCAGAGTGAGATATTACGGTTCAGTAATCTTCCGGAAAAATGTCTTGCAGGTGTAAGAGTAATTCTGAAACCTTCTGCAATGTCTATACTTTCCCACCAGTTTTTTTCGATGATTTTGTTAAAATCCCAGCCCCAATATTCAAAATGCTGACCGGTACCCCAGCCACAAATAACCTTACCTACCTTATCTTTTAATTCCTGAACGGTTTTATAGTCCAGATGATCCCAATGATCATGTGAGATCAGCAGAAAATCTATCTCCGGCATATGTTCGGGTTTATAATAATCGGCTCCCTGAAAAGCTTTTATAGAGCCTGGCATCGGGGAGGCATTTCCACTGAAAATGGGGTCTATCAGGAACTTCTTACCATCTACCTGTATAAAATAGGAACTGTGCCCGAACCACACCAAAACATTTTCTTCCGGACGAAGGTTCTTCAGATCTGTTATTACAAATGGAAGTGCCGTTTTTGGCGAAGTATTTTCCACTTTACACAAAGTGTGGAAAAGTACTTTGGTCATACTTTCTCCTTCTAATAAGGAAGGGGTTGTCAATATATTCTGAAATCTCCCATTGAGGTAATTGGGAAGTGTATTGAAATATTCTTTTCTTTTTTCATCGGGAAACTGCCCGAGTTGCTTTTTTAAATTTTTCATTCCCTATATTTTTTTACATTCTGAGCCTTTCTTCTTCCAGGTCCAGCCTTGTTAAATAATGTCTTATATATTCTTCGTCAATATTCGGGTTGCGTCTGTTTTCTTCCCGCAGCCAGATTCTTTGCTGTTCGAGGGTTTCAAAATAGATTGTTTTTGCTTCTTCAGACATCTTATGAATAGAGTCTTCTTTATCTTCCTGCTCCCAGCGGTCCATCAGTTTGCTAAAATATTCATTTTCGTTTCTCCTTTCTTTATAATTTTCATCCAGATATTTGAACGCTATCCGGCGCATTTCCCTTCTTAAAAAATGTTCTGATTCTTCTTCAGACATATATCCGCCACCGGTATCAGATAAATTGAGTTTTTTGATCAAGGCAGGTAATGTAAGCCCCTGGATAATCAGAGTGGCAAGAATTACAATGAAGGTAATGAAGAGAATAAGGTCACGATGTGGGAAAGGCTGTCCGTTTTCCATCACAACGGGAATAGATAATGCTGCTGCCAGAGAAACAACCCCTCGCATTCCCGTCCAGCCCATCAGTATTGGAGCTTTCATTCCAGGATTTCTATCGGCTACATTAATAAAATTTCTCATAATCAATGTTACAAAAACAGCACCGAAGGAAGAAAGCAAACGAACAATGATCAGTACAGCTGTAATTAACAGTCCGTAACCGACAGCATCAGGTAGACTTATTCCTTCTTTATTCAAACCTACCATAATTTCCGGAAGATCCAGTCCGATCAGTAAGAATACGATTCCATTGATCAGAAATACAAAACTTTCCCAGACATTGGAACCTCTTAATCTTGATTGTGAAGTTCTGAAAATCTCATGTCTTCTTACAGAAAGAAATAGTCCTCCGCTCACTACAGCCAGTACTCCGGAAGAATGAACTTCTTCCGCGGCAATGTACATCACATAAGGAGCTACCAGGCTAAGGATAGCATCCATGTTAACATCAGTAGGGAATATTTTTTCAATTTCAAGGAATACAAAAGCCAATACGACCCCAATTCCCAATCCTCCAAAAACCATCCATCCAAAGCTTAAAGCCGCATCCTGCCATAGAAACTGTCCTGTAGCCACCGCCACCATTGCAAACCTGAAAATAATCAACGAGGAAGCATCATTAAACAGGCTTTCCCCTTCCAGAACGGTTGACAGATTTTTAGGAACTTTTACAAATTTTAATATAGCTCCGGCACTTACTGCATCGGGTGGTGATACAATTCCGCCCAATACAAAACCTAATGCCAGTGAAAATCCGGGGATGTATGAATTCGCTACAAAAGCTACCGTTATTGCGGTAAGAAAGACTACAATGAAGGCAAAACTGGTAATGATCCGTCTCATTTTCCATATTTCCTTCCAGGAGACGGCAAAAGCGGCTTCGTACAAAAGCGGGGGCAGGAAAATTATAAAGATCAGCTCAGGATCAATTTTCAGAGCTGGCAATCCGGGGATAAAACTTATCATGAGACCGGCAATCACCAGGATAATAGGATATGCTATTTTCAGCCGGTTGGCCAGCATAATGGCCCCGATAATGACAAGGACCAGTCCTAAATAATAAATAAAATTTTCCACCATTGCTTTTTCAATTAATTTTTAAACCAAGTTTCTACTTTTTGATAACAAAATTTAAAAGAAAAATAAATATAAGCATAAGATTTTGAGATGTGAAAATAAATTTGATTGGAATACAATTTTTAATCGGTGATTGCTAGTGTAAATAAATCTGGTCCTTAGAAAGCCATCTGGCCAGTCCCAGCATAATACCTCCCAATACTGAACATAACAGAATCATTACCGCTAAAGTCTTTGCAAACGTAAGCCAATACTTTCTTTTATCAAATGTAAAATCAACAGGGTTGATATTGTATGTAGAATAAACGGAGGGATTTATACGCAAATCCGGTCTGAAGTATACAATTCCCTGAATATATCTTCTCCGTAAAGCTTTGAGATTTATAATATAGCTGCTGTAACCTGCATCCACTCCATCAAAGTCTACGTTTATTACAGAGTCATTGTATTTTACTTTCAATATATAGGTTTTATTTCTGGGGCTAAGGCTTACATCATATTCGTCTGCAAGGTGGTATTTTTCCAGATCATGATAAAGAATTCTGTCTGTCGTTCCATTTTTTCTTTCGTAGTGAACTCCCTTATCATCAACTATAATCCTTTTAACTTCTCTGTTTCTGGCTGTCTTCTGATAAAGAATAAAACGGTACAATCCAAAGCCTAAGGCCGGATAATACAATACCGCTGCCACAACAAATACCATTATGTTTTTACAAATGATAAAAGGCAATATCAATACTGCTAAAAACATTACCAATAATAAAAGTACTCCCAATGTTCTGGTCAGCCAAGTCATGAACCATGATGTTTTAGAGACCATCGGCAAAAAATCTTTTCTTACATCCTCTTGCATCTGTTCAAGATACAAAAAAAATACATACTATAAAAGAGCCACAGTGGCACACCATGACTCTTTTTACTTAATTGAAAATAAGATATAATTAAATTGAAACTATGAAATCGTATATGTTTTTTCTGTCGTTGTATTGTACGTATCGGAGATAACGTTGTCTACAAATCTCCACTCTGCCACAGAGCTTCCCATGGTAAATTTCACATGCAGATATCCTCTTTTATAGAGGTTGGCATAATCAAGGTCATCAATCAGTAATGAAAATGCCTGAGCAAGTTCTATGGCTTTTGTAGGATCTGAGGAAATCCCCAGATATCCTTCTAATCCCGGAGAAGATACGGAGCTGCATGCTAATTCTGTTCCAATGAATTTACCCTGAGCATCAGTCAGTTTTCCTAACCATGCATTGTGGGTATCTCCTGCGAGTACTACTACATTTTTCCCTGCAAGAAGAGAATAGAGCTGTTCTCTTTCCATAAAATATCCGTCCCAGGCATCCAAATTATAGGGTAAGGTAGTTGTGATTCTTGCAATTTCCTGAGGAGTCAAGGTAGGATCCTGCTGTTTGTATCTTGTCTTAAGAATAATCAGCTGGGTAATGGTATTCTGAAGGGCCTGCATGGTAGCCGGCTGTGCGCTTCCGTGCTGCTTTATTTCTGCCAGAATCTGATTCAGCAACATCAGAAGTTCTGCAGGAACCATCATTTTGGTCATTAAAATCTGCTGCCCAAGTACTTTCCATTTTGCAGTATCACCATTGATCTGAGAACTCAGCCATGACATCTGTTCGCTTCCTATCAGTTTTCTGCTGGTACTCAGAAAATCTGTTTTAAACTGGATCTGGTTAAAATTCCCCGCATTATCAAGATAATCGGAATATTCCATCTGCTTATCTCTTGCGATCACCCTTGTATCCATCATATAAAGGGAAACTATATTCCCGAAGTTGAAACTTCTGTAAATTCTCATATCTTTCCCCGTTTTAAGGGGAATATATTCGCTGTAAGCCTGGAACGCAGCCATTTTTCTTGCCTGAAAATCTCCTTCATTCGGCTGATGGTTTTCTGCTCCTGATTTATAGGTATCATTGGCAAATTCATGATCATCCCAAACGCAGATAAATGGCTTTTTCTGGTGAAGAAGCTGAAGATTTTTGTCTCCTCTGTACTGTCTGTAACGTTCTCTGTAATCGCTTAGATTAAGTATTTCTTTGGCCGGCTGGTGAGCTCGTCCTAATTGATTGGTATAAGGATTTGTTCCATATTCTCCCGGGGCATATTCATAGATATAATCTCCAAGATGCACTACGACATCAGCTTCAGATTTCGCAATGGCTCCATAGACGTTGAAAAGTCCTGCAGGAAAATTGGAACAGGATACCACCGCCATCTTCACTTCGTTTACAGTATCCGATTTTGAAGGTAAAGTGAGGGTTTCTCCTGTTATGCTCACTTCTTTTGTTTTGATATTATAGAATCGGTAGTAATATCTTGTATTGGAAGAGATATTCTGTACATCTACGGCTACCGTAAAGTCATTCACTACCGTAGCATTGGCCTGCCCTCTTCTTACTACTTCTGAAAAATTGCTGTTTTTACTGATTTCCCATGTAATTTCTGCATCTGCTGCTTTAGAATATCTTGTCCATATGATGATTCCTGTTGCACTGGGATCAAAACTCGCTACTCCCGATTCAAAGCCACCGCTTTTAAGATCATCAGGAGCATTTCCATTTTCGGTAAAATCGTCGCTGCAGCTTTCAATTAGAGGAGCTATGAAAATTCCTCCGGCTGCTAAAAGTGAATTTTTAAGAAATCTTCTTCTGTTGAATTGGTTGTTATTTTCCATCATTACTTTTTTTGCAAAGCAACGGTATCCGTGGAAGAAGGCTGTTAACTGAATTTTAAATGTATTTTATGGTTTTTTAAACAGATGTTTAATGTTATGCATAGGAAATTCAGACTTTGCAAAATGTCTCTTTTTAAGAAAATAAGAATAAAAAATTATATAAATGTTTTTAAAAAAGTTATTCTGTTTTTTATTACATTCACCACCCTCATAATCATGATCAAACTACATGACTAAAAAAATTATTCTTTCGCTGTTCATGCTGATAACCGGATATTTCTTCTATAATCCAATGATAATATCCTTAATATCAGTAAAAGATCCCAAATCCATTAATTTAAAATCTGGTCAGACATTTAAATTACAAGATCTTCCGGAACTGAAAAGTTCTCAAAATAGTTTTGTATATATTGTTTTAGCTCAGGAAGATCGAAAAAATCTAAGTTCATCAATTCCTAAATGGAGAGTTTTAAAGTCTGACAATAAAGCTTTGATACATGATCTGCTTAATTGTGATTTCAAATATAATAATGCAGATGTTTCAACAATACAAAGTAAAATGTATGTATATTCCAACGATGTATTAGTCTTTGAAAGCGAAATTTCGTTAGATAAAAATAGTTTGGGACTTCAAAATAGATCAACCGGCTGGGTGACTCCGGTGGATAATAATCGTCTGCCTACTATTATAAGTCAGTTTGACAGGTATAAGTTACCGGTTTTAATTCTTAAGTAAGTAGCTGATATATAAAAATTATTCGAATCCCGCTGAAAATATGTTCTATACTAAAACCCTATTTATTTCGTTTTAATTCGAAATTGATTTTTCAATCTCTTTAATATAAATAGACGGAGTTGTTCCTGTCTTTTTCTTAAAAGCAATCGAAAATGCCTGAACGTTATTATAACCTATTTCTTCAGCAATAGCCGGTAATTTATAAGAACGAAATTTTTTATCTTTTACAAGCTGATCTAAAGCATAATCAATCCGTAAATCATTTAGATAGGTTGTGAAATTTTTACCTTTATGAGTATTAATGATTTCTGACAGGTAAGCAGTATTGGTTTTTATTTTTTTTGCAAGACTTGCTAATGTAATACCATTTTTCAAAAAGTGAAGTTTGTTTTCGAAATTATCCAGATCCTTTAAGATAGATTGAGCAACATCTTCGGGAACAGTTCTAATTGTTCTGGTTTCACTTTCAACTTTTACCTGTGGGTATATTTCTATTGATGGATTATTTGTGTTTTGAACTGCTTCAAGATTTCTTCTTTCAATTAAATGAATCAGATCCTGAGCAATTTTTCGATGCCTTTTCTCTGCTTTATTAGTTTTGTAATAAAAATAGGTAAGGAAGAGTAATATTACTATTAAGAGACTAACTGAAGCATACAAAATTGTTTTTTTATTTTTTAATTCATTGATGATATTTTCTTTTTCTTGTAAAAGATTGGGCGTATCATATTTTTGATGCAACTCCGTTGATAAGTACCGAAACTGTTCATCGAGTTTTTGATCCACTTTTAAAAAACGGTCAATATAATACAGTTGTTTTTCTTTATCACCGGTTTTCCTATAATAATCTATTAGGAAAGTATATACATCTGCTAGGTCTGGAAAGGTAATATCTGTTTTCTTTACATTGCTATCTATTTGATTGAAATATTTTATTGTCTCCTGGCTCTTATTTAATTCTTCATAACATTTTCCAAGGCTGTATAATACATAATTTTGATTGTTATCATTAATACCTGAAAAATAGATATAAGCCTTTGTTAACTCAGTAATAGCAGCCTGATAATTTTTGGTTTTAAGATTCAGCTGGCCGGATAAAAACAAATACTGATTACTATTATATGTATTTTTTTGTACAAAAGGAGAAGCCAGCCCTTCCTGAATGAAAAAACGTGCAGAATCAATTTTATTTATTTTAATATAGCAGTAAGCAAGGCTTACCCTCATCTGGTCATGCTGATATTCATCCGTTATATCCTGAGAATTCAATAAATGATATCTGAAAGTTTGTGCCGCTTCTTTATTTCTTCCCATATAACTGTTTAAATAGGCAATATTCATATTTGCATAAGCGATCTGCTTTAGATTTTTATGTTTTTTCGAATATTCTAAGCCTAAAATATAATTATCAAGGGCGGCTTTTAAGTTATCATATTTATAATACAGATTTCCTTTTATGATAAATGTTCTGGCAGGGTATACATCTCCTTTCACATTTTTGGTAATCCCGGACAAACTATCAATATACTTTAAGGCCAAGGGGAAATCTTCAGTTAAATGTATAAGGTTATAACCTTCCGCAATTTCAAGGATGTTTTTTTCTTTTTTTGCCTTATTTAAGTAATAGAGGGAAATGGCTTTTGCTTCTAACTTTTTATTTGCTTCGTCATAAATATTAAATTTATTTTTTAATGTCTCATAATTCAATAGTTTTAGACTATCAATTTTGTTTTGCGTAAAAAAGAGACTATGAAGGAATGCAAATAAAAACAGGAATATCTTTTTCATTAATTTTTCTATACCGCACAAAAATATTCATTTACTTTTAAAAGGAAATAAAAAAGCACCTACATTTCTGTAAGTGCTTGATTTATTGTGGTCCCACCTGGGCTCGAACCAGGGACCACCTGATTATGAGTCAGGTGCTCTAACCAAC
>JASLCD010000264.1 GCA_030146295.1 Chryseobacterium sp. | reverse complement strand
TTAATGTTGTAAAATACTTTGCTTTTAACCGCACAAATTTAGTTATTTTTGCATTATGGAATGGTTTGAATCTTGGTTTGATACCCCTTATTATCATTTGCTTTATAGCAACAGAGACTATACTGAAGCTGAAAACTTCATCACAAAGCTTACTGCGGACCTTCAGCTTGCACCTCAGTCTAAAATCATAGACCTTGCCTGTGGAAAGGGAAGACACTCTGTTTTCCTCAACAAATTGGGATATGATGTTCTAGGTCTTGACCTTTCAAGACAAAGTATTGAATCTGACAAACAATACGAAAATCAAACCCTTCTTTTTGAAGTTCATGACATGCGAAACCCAATAGATGCAGATCCTATGGATGCTGTCTTTAATTTATTTACAAGTTTTGGGTATTTTGATAATGAGAACGATGACAAAAAGGTGTTTCAATCGGTTTACAATGCATTGAAGCCCGGAGGGTATTTTGTGCTGGATTATCTGAATGAAGAGTTTGTAAGAAATACTTTAGTCCCGGAAACCGTTATCACCCGCGGTGATATAGACTTTAAAATCCTGAAAAAAATAGAAGGCAGACATGTCATCAAAGATATCCGTTTTGAAGCAGACGGTAAGCCTTTTCATTTCTTTGAAAAAGTAAAGCTTCATACCTTAGAAGCCATTCACGCCTATGCTTCAGAGTGTGGTTTTGAAAGAATAAAAATCTGGGGAGATTATCAGCTGAATGAATTTAAGAAAGAAAATTCCCCTCGTTGCATCAATTTATTTAAGAAAAAATAATGACAACAGTACTTTTACTGATTTTAAGTGTAGTAACAGGAGTTGTTCTGGGAAAACACTTTGGTAAAAAAGAAAAACTGGCCAAAAATCTCCTGATATTAAGTGCCGGTTTTTTGATTACAATCTGTCTTAATGAAGTGTTCCCTCAGGTTTACGCCTCTGAAGGGAGCAATAGTCTTGGGATATTTGTTATCGCAGGTGTTCTTCTTCAGATGATTCTGGAAGCTCTTACCAAAGGTTTTGAACACGGGCACTTCCACCATCATAATGAACATAATATTCTTCCCGTTGCTTTAATGGTAGGATTGTTCATCCATGCTTTCATCGAAGGGATTCCTTTGGCCAATGAAGAGCACGAGATGTCTCCTTATCTTTGGGGAATTGTATTTCACAATCTTCCCATTTCGTTTATTCTGGGAGCATTTTTGTTCAACAGAAAGGGTGAATCAAAGAGTTCTTCATCTTTTCCTTCTCTTCTCATTGTAGCTTTATTTGCTCTGGCTTCTCCAATGGGAATGTTGCTGGGTAATTATTTTAATCCTGATCTTCAGCCTTATTTTTTGGCTATCGTAGGAGGAATTTTCCTTCACATTTCATCAGTGATCATTTTTGAAAGTAATAAAAACCACAATATTGACTGGGTAAAAATCGGACTGGTTGTTTTAGGAGTTTCACTTGCATTGATGATGCATCTCTTCCATCAACATCCTGCTGCTCATTCTCATTAAAAATAAAAAAGCTCCGAAGAATCATCCGGAGCTTTTTTTATAGCTTATTTAAAGCTTAGAATTTCCATCCTACTGTAAGGAAGAAATTGTTTCTGTTATTTTTAACCTCACTTGCTGCATACGCATCACTTTCGAAGATCTTATTAGCAGAGTAATAAGATGAATCAGAATTTCCGTCCATATATCCTCTCATAAAAGGGTTAGTATACTTAGATGAGATATTCTGATAAGATGCATCCACATAGAAGGCTTTGAAATCATATCCGATACCGAAAGAAAGCGTGTTTCTGTCACTTAGCATCATGTTGCTGTACGATTGATCTCCTACAGTACCTGCATCATTAAATCTACTGATTGTAAGCGCATCAAAAGGACTAGACTGGTAAGCATAACCTCCTCTCAATCTGAACTGCTGTACTCTATACTCTGCTCCTACTCTTACTTCAGAAAGATTTTTGTAATTTTCCTTAAAGAAATCATTCAATGATCTTTCTGCACCACCATATACTTTATAATCAGGCTTTGTAAGTCCAAGGGTATAATCTACGTTCAGAGAGAAGTTTTTACTTGCTACAAAGGCAGCACTCACTGTTGCTTTAAGTGGTGAAGTAAACTTTCTGTTTTCAGCACCCATATCGTCCCCATAAACAGGATCGTTATAGAAATAATAATTTCTGTCTATTGACCAGAATGTAGGTGTTTCAAGAGATGCACCCACTCTGAAATTAGGACTTAACTTTCCAATTACCCCTAAAGAAGCCGAAAAACCTGAAGATCTTTCCGAATAAGGAGTATCCTGCTTACTGAATGCTTCTGTAGAATTATTGGTAAGATTTCGGTATATTAACGTGTCATATTGATCAACTGAAGCGTTGAAAAAATTGAAACCTGCCCCAATATATAAATTATGATTATAATTGGCACCTACCCCGAAACTCATCTTTGACAGATTACCATATCTTTCATACATATGTCCTGCCAGTGAAGCATCTTTGGTTATATCATTTTTATCAAAAGCATAAACAATATTCTTATTACCTGGTGACTGAATTACATTATCAAGAGACTGGTTGGAGAAATTAATACCGATATTAATAAACTTCCAGCCCGTTTCTGTCATCAGTGGGAAAGCAATGATTCCTCCTGCGTTTCCAAGGTCTCCCTTAGTTTTGCTGTAATCTATGGTAGATCCAGCTAAAGAGCTGCTGTTTTTATTCCCTAAAATAGATAAAGTTCCTGAAACCTCTCCTGAAATAGCTACCCCTAAACCTGCCGGGTTGGTAAGCAAAGAGTTTGCATCACCACCCAGTGCACCATTAGATCCAGCCATTGCATTAAACTTAGCCGATCCCACCATAGGAGTACTTGAGTAAACATCCACGGTATTTCTTATCACAGAAACATCCTGAGCCTGCGCATAAAATGCAGCAGAAATACTCATTAATACTAAAGATTTTTTTAACATTATTTTTTAATAGTTTATTCGTTTGAAAATTATCTGAAGCCACCTCTGCCTCCGCCACCGGATCTCATTCCGCCACCGCCGCCAGAAGAACCACCTCTGAAGCCGCCACCACCGGAGTTGAAGCCGCCACTAGATCTGAAACCTCCTGAATCATTAGATCTGAAACCGCCATTATTGTAGTTTCTCGGCTGTGATTGCTGATAATTATAATTTGGTCTTGTTTGTGGTGCAGTATTACGGAATCCACCATTGGACTGTGTATTTCTGAAACCGCCATTTGAGTTAGAATTTCTGAAGCCACCATTATCTGTGTTTCTAAATCCACCATTACTATTTCTGAAACCTCCGTTTGAATTAGAATCCCTGAAACCTCCGTTGTTTCCGTTTCTGAAACCACCATTTGTATTTCTGAATCCTGAATTGGCTGTATTGGTTCTGTATACCGCGTTGGCTACACCTGTATTCTGGAATCCACCACCACTGGCCCCGCTTCTTCTATAAACAGGTCTGTTGTAGTAGCCACCACCCCAGTAACCGCCTCCGTATCCCCAGTATGGGTTTCCGTAACCGCCCCAGAATGGATCATAATATCCACCATAACCGTATCCCCAGTATGGACTTCCCCATCCGTAAGAGCCTCCCCAGCCCCATCCGAATGATCCGCCCCAACCCCAGGACAAACTTGCACCCCAGCCCCAGCCGCGGTTCATGCCCCAGCCCCAATATGGGCTGTAGCCACCATACCATCCCCAAGGAGATCCCCATCCCCATGAGTTGTCATAGTAGTTCGTCTGAGAACCTGCATAAAGCCCCCAATCTGAATCCGTAGCATTGGAATTCCAATTGGTATTGGTATTACTCCAGTCGTTATATCTGTTTTGCTGTTCTCTGGAATTCGTCTGTGCATTTTGAATGACATTGGAATCCTGATAATAGTCATAGTATTCTCCTACTCTGTTTCCGCTATCATTAATGATAACTCCTTCAGGTAGCGTATCCTTGTTGGGGTCGTAATACACCCCATCTGTCTCGCTATACCCTCCCATCTGAGCACCACAAGACACAAGTAATAATCCGCCTGATATAGCCAAAACCCCTTTGGATCTTAGCAGACCAAGCAAATTTTTATGTATATTTCTTTTCATGATAACGTAAAAATTTTTAATTTAAATTATATTTGCAATCTGTACCAAAAATGTACCAAAACACTGGTAAAAAAATCTATCAAAAATAGATTTTTATTTTTAGATAACAATAATGTACAAAAGTTAAAAAAATTTTAAAAAATAATGGCAAAATTAACCTCAAGAAGCGAAGATTACAGCAAATGGTATAATGAGCTGGTTGTAAAAGCTGA
>JASLCD010000243.1 GCA_030146295.1 Chryseobacterium sp. | reverse complement strand
AAGAAGTAATCATTCTTGCTGAAGGTAGATTGGTAAACTTAGGATGTGCTACAGGTCACCCAAGTTTCGTAATGTCTAACTCTTTCTCTAACCAGACTCTGGCTCAGATCGAATTATGGAACAACTCTGCAGCTTATGGTAACGAAGTATACATGCTTCCTAAGCACTTGGACGAAAAAGTAGCAGCTTTACACCTTAAGAAATTAAGCGTTGAGCTTGAAACTCTTTCTCCTGAGCAGGCTGAGTACATCGGTGTAGACGTAAAAGGGCCATTCAAGCCTGAATACTACAGATACTAAGATTTAATAAAATATGATATTATCCCACTATTTCTAAGATAGTGGGATTTTTTATACAGAGCCACAAAGCAATTCCTTATTTTAGCAAACTAAATTAATAACATGAAAAAAATCTTATTTCTGGGATTTACAAGCGCTCTGGTATTTTTTAACAGCTGCAGCAGTAATGATGATAATGACGGAGCTCTCAATCCTTCCGAACAGCCTCAGCTGCTACTGAGCAAAATCACAACTGTTTATTACGATGACCCGGCCAATCCTCAAACTACTGTTTCTACATTAAGTTATAACGCTCAGAGACAATTAATCAAAACAATTTCAGAAGGCAGAACTTCCACTTTCGAATATGATAATGCCGGAAAGCCTGTAAAAACTATTTATTATAAGGCGGATGGTACTGTAGATTATTATTCTGCTTATACCTATAATGGAGAACAGCTAGCCAACGTTAAAGCAATCTATAGTAATTCAAATTACAACAGAACGGTTACCTATAATTATAATACGAACGGACAGGTAATTTCTTCCACTCTTTGCCAAAATCCAGACTGTTCTAACCCAGGAACAGATACGTATACCTATAATGGAAATAATATTTCATCTGAAACTTCCACATTGGGTGGAACTATAACTTACAGCAACAAAAGCGATTTTTCTTATGATGATAAACTCAACCCTTATACCAATATCAATAAGTATCTGAAAATTATGATGGGAAGAGCATATACTTTAAGTAAAAATAATTATCTCGTAGAGAAAATAAGTTTTAAAAGTAACGGCGTATGGCAGCAAAGTCAGACTATAAGCTACACGATACAATACAACGGTTCCGGATTACCGGTTCAGGTAGTTGGGAAAGAAGCTGACGGTAGTCTTTCCGTTCAGTATAATTATGAATACATTACTCAATAGAAATAAGCTCTCCAATTTGGAGAGTTTTTGTTTTAGAAGCTGTTCCCGCTATCCGCTTCTACTCCTCACGCCAGGTTCTCCCGCACCTCATCCCTCATACTCCCCCCACCAATGTTCCGGGGTAACCGCTTCTATCGGGGCTAGTGAAAAAATTATGAATTAAGAATTATGAGTGATGCATTTCAGCCATTCTTATACCTGTTCAAGAGGGACGGACTTCAGCCCGTTTACTATTGAATAAATTCCATTGGCCTGAGCCGAAACTTAAAAAAAATAATACAGGCATGTTTCCGTATTTTGCCCATATTTTCCCTTTGCTAGGGCTCTGTTTATAAAAAATGAATATCTTAGCTCTTTTAAATAAAACATTAAACTATGAAAAAACAAAGAGTGTCGAATGCATTCGTCGCCGCATCGTGGGTAGCATTGGGAGCTGGAATGATTGGCTTCATCGTTGGTCTTGCAAGAGCTGAAATGCTGCTGAATGAGAAAGGCTATTATTTTACCATTCTTCTGTATGGTTTATTTGCTGTTGTTTCTCTACAGAAAGCGGTAAGGGACAGATTAGAAAATATTCGGGTAACAGATATTTATTATGGGATCTGCTGGTTTGCTACATTATCATCCATTGTACTGCTGGCAATCGGGCTTTGGAATGCCACCATTCTGCCAAGCGAAAAAGGGTTTTATGCTTTTGCATTTTTACTCGCGCTTTTCGGAGCCATCGCAGTCCAGAAAAACACACGTGATAATATGCTTCAGGAATAAAGTAAACTCTCCATTTTGGAGAGTTTTTTATTTAAAAAATTTCATTAAAATACATAAAATACTATAAATTTCATATTTACATTAAAAATATATTAAGTTTTTTGTTATTTTAGCTACGCTTATTTCACAAACTAATGACATGTACAAAAAACTTATACCATCTATTCTATTAATTCTATTATTTCAGTTTTCAAAAGCTCAGAATGAGTTTATCACCATCTGGAAAACCCAGAATTCACAAAATATTAAATTTCCCGGACGGGGAACCAATTTCATGGTATACTGGGAAGAGGTAGGATATCCTCAGCACAACGGGACGATGAATAATGTAACTTCCACTACTGAATTCATCATCAACTTAGGCACACCGTTAAACCCATCTCCTTCCCAAGCCAGCTACAGAATCAAAATCAGTGACGGAAACGGAAGCTTTGATCAGGTCAGATTTTACGACCATACACTGATCCCAATTTATAATGCCTCGGACCGCTCAAAAATCACACAAATTGCCCAATGGGGAAATATCAAATGGAAAAGCTTCGACAATGCTTTTGTCTACTGTGACTCCATGGATGTGACGGCGACTGATGCACCGGACCTCAGTATGGTAACCAGTATGCGCCAGATGTTTTATTTATGTATTTCATTAGTTGGCAATCCTTCTTTCAATACATGGAATACCTCTACCATTACAGATATGCATTACATGTTCGGTGATGATAACCTGTTCAACCAGCCACTGGAAAACTGGGATACCTCGAATGTTACAGATATGTCCTATATGTTTGATTATACAGGATTCAACCAGCCTTTAGGGAAGTGGAACACAGCTAAGGTTACCACCATGGAGCATATGTTTCATGATTCAGAAAATTTCAACCAGGATATTAAAAACTGGAATACAGCCAGTGTCACCAATATGAACGAAATGTTCCGTGACACCGCTTTTAACCAAAATATCGGAAGATGGAATTTAAGTTCTTTAACCACCGCTACAAGCATGTTTCTCGATTCTGCGATGAGCTGCCTGAATTATGATAAAACTCTTTATGGATGGAGCCAGAGTTCATCAACACCCGCCAATATTAATCTATCAAGTACTTCTCCATTAGTTTATTCTCATGCTGATGCTGTAGCTGCAAGAAATTATTTAATTAATACTAAAGGCTGGACTATCTCAGGTGATTCTTATAACGGACTATGCAACCAGACACTTTCAACTTCTGAAAAGGAGATTTCCGGCAAAGCATTCATTTATCCTAATCCCGCAAAGGATCACATTTATCTGAAAAACATTCCGAATGCAGTAAGTTATAGCATTACCGATATGAGCGGAAGAACTGTTGCCAAAGACAACCTTGAAAATGAAAAGATTAATATCAGAACTTTAACTCCGGGAAATTATATCCTGCAAATCATGACAAAGAACGCTATTCACTCACTCCCTTTCATCAAACAATAAACTAATACCATAAAACTATATCCATGATTCTAAAAAAAATTCCAGTACTCTTTTTTCTTTTGCTGATATTTCTGGCAAAGGCACAAAATGAATTTATTACCATCTGGAAACCGGCATCTACTGCCATCCCACCGGTAAATGTAGACGCTCCGTACCAGGCAACTTCTCAGCAAATATGGTTTCCCGGAATTGGTGAAAATTATAATATTTACTGGGAAGAAGTTGGCTATCCCCAACACAATGGCAGCCTTACCGATATCACCTCTACAAAACAAGTTCTCATTGATTTTGGAAACTCACTTGCAGATGGAAATGATGCAAAATACAGAGTAAAAGTAAGCAATGGCAACGGAGTTTTTAAGCAGATAAAATTCGGATCTGCCCAGCTATTTTTAACACCTGATGAGCTCTTTCCTATCTGGCAGGTGAATGGAAGTACAGATAAAATATATGAAATAGAGCAATGGGGAAATATTGAATGGGCTACAATGAACAGTGCATTCAGTCTCTGCAGACTTATGAAACTTACAGCCACCGATATTCCTGTTCTCAATAAGGTTACAGATGCTTCTTTTATGTTTTATGGTACGACCAGCTTTACGGGTGCCAGCTCAATGCAGAACTGGAATACTTCAAATATTCAGAATTTCAGTTTTATGTTTTCCCTTTTATTTGATGTTAATCCGACCCCTGCCCTGACCGATCAGTTCAATCCCCCTTATTTTGACAGCTGGGATATGTCCTCAGCGACTAACCTCAGCTATATGTTCGGAAACAGAACTGTTTTTAACCAGACGCTCAATAGCTGGAATGTATCCAACGTGACAGACATGAGCTGGATGTTTGGCCAGTGCTTAAGCTTTAATCAGCGTCTTGACAACTGGAATACTTCGAGTCTTGAGGATATGCATTTTATGTTTCATATGATACCTGTTTTCAACCAGCCGCTCAACTGGAATACGTCTAATGTTACGAATATGTCTCATGCCTTTCATGGGTGCACTATCTTTAATCAGCCTCTGGAAAACTGGGACATGACTAAAGTAACCAGAATCGATCAGATGCTTAATTCCGCATCGAGTTATAATCAGCCGTTGGGAAACTGGAATCTGGCTTCTGTTGTTAATGGTACCGGAGCTTTCAATATTACAGCCATTAATTGTGAAAATTACAGCAAAACACTTCTGGGATGGGCAGACAACCCTAATACGGCAAACAATGTTTCAATAGCTACTTTAACAGGATTTAAATATGCTTCCAACGTATCAGACAAAAGAGATATTCTCATCAACAAAGGCTGGCTGTTAACAGGGGATTCCCCAGGAAGCTGCCTGTTGTCTTCATCAGATTTAAAACTCAAGAAAAAACCTTTGCTTTATCCTAATCCCGCGGTAGATGATATTCACATTGAAGGACTAAGCGATATTAAAGGCTATAAAATTTTTGATGCAACCGGAAGACTCGTAAAAGAGGGAAATCCTAATAACGAAATGATTAATGTAAGCTCTCTGACAAAGGGGAATTATATCTTACAACTTATCATGAAAGATACCATCATCTCTTCAAAATTCATCAAGAAATAACCATAAAAACCACGATATGACATTGAAAAAATTTTCCGCGGGTCTTTTTATTTTGCTGGTACTTATGGTAAAAGCACAGAATGAATTTATCACCATCTGGAACCCTGCTTCTACGGCAATCCAGCCCATTACTGTAAGTGCTCCCTATCAGGCCAATGATCAGCAAATATGGTTTCCCGGAATTGGTGAAAATTATGATATTTATTGGGAGGAAGTAGGTTTTCCTCAACATAATGGTTCCCTTACCGATGTAACTTCCACAAAACAGGTTTTTATTGATTTCGGGATGTCGCTCGGAGATAAAGATGCTGCAAAATACAGAGTAAAAGTAAGCAATGGCAACGGTATTTTCAGGCAGATAAAATTCGGGGATGTACAGGAGGTTCAGCTTCCGGATCAGATTTTCCCGATCTGGCAGATCAACGGCAGCGCCGATAAAATATTGGAAATAGAACAATGGGGAAACATCGCCTGGAATTCTATGAACAGCGCATTCAGTCATTGTAAACTCCTTCAGCTTAGAGCAGCTGACAGTCCCAATCTTAATAATATTGAAGATGCTTCTTATATGTTTTATGGTACAAAAACCTTTACAGGCGCAGGCTCCATGCAAAACTGGGATACTTCAAAAGTTAAAAATTTCAGGTTTATGTTTTCCCTTATCTATGACAGTATCAATACCACGCTTACTGATCAGTTCAATTCACCTTATCTTAATAGCTGGAATATGTCATCAGCAACTGATCTCAGTTTTATGTTTGCAGGACGAGGAATATTTAATCAGTCGGTGAACAACTGGGATGTTTCGAAAGTGACTGATATGAAATGGATGTTTGCTTTATGCCCAAGTTACAATCAACCTCTGAATAACTGGGATACCTCGAGCCTTGAAGATATCCGTTTTATGTTCCATTTCGATTCTGCTTTCAATCAATCTTTAAACAGCTGGAATACTTCTAAAGTTACCAATATGGCCCATGCTATTCATGGTTGTACCGCCTTTAGCTATTCTTTAGAAAACTGGGATATGACCAAAGTTACCAGAATAGACCAGATTCTTAAAGAAACTCCGAGCTTTAATCATTCTCTTGCAAGCTGGAATCTGGCCTCACTTACAATCGGCGCACAGGCATTGATGGAGGCAGGAATGGATTGTGAAAATTTCAGTAAAACACTGGCTGGATGGGCTGATAACCCTAACACTGCCAATAATATTGATTTAGATATTGTAGCACCTCTGAAATACGCTTCCAATGCAACGGATAAAAAAAATATTCTTATCAATAAAGGCTGGATGATGTCGGGCGATACTGTAGGAAACTGCTTACTGTCATCATCAGACATCAAACTCAGCAAAAAAATACTGTTGTATCCTAATCCTGCAGTGGATGACATTCACATTGAAGGACTAAGTGATATCAAAAGTTATAAAATTTTTGATGCAAGCGGAAGACTGGTAAAACAAGGAAATCCTAATAACGAAATGATTAACGTAAGCTCTCTGACAAAGGGAAATTATATCTTACAACTTATCATAAAAGATACCATCATCTCTTCGAAATTCATCAAGAAATAACCATAAAACCATTTATATGACATTGAAAAAATTTTCCGCGGGCCTTTTTATTTTGCTGGCACTTGTGGTAAAAGCACAAAATGAATTTATCACCATCTGGAAACCGGCATCTACTGTATTACCGGCAGTGAATGTAGATGCACCCTATCAGGCAACCTCACAGCAGATATGGTTTCCCGGGATTGGTGACAACTATGACATTTACTGGGAGGAAGTGGGCTATCCACAACACAATGGTTCCCTCCTCAACGTAACATCTACAAAACAGGTTCTTATTGACTTCGGAGCGTCCATCGCAGAAAAAAATGATGCCAAATACAGGGTAAAAGTTACGAATGGTAACGGGATTTTCAAGCAAATAAAATTTGGAACTCCTCAGCTATTTCCTGGCCCTGAGCAAGTCATCCCTATCTGGCAGGTCAATGGAAGTTCAGACAAAATACTGGAAATAGAACAATGGGGTAATATATCGTGGACTACCATGGAGAGTGCCTTCAGTCTGTGCAGGCTTATGCAGCTTACGGCAACAGATATTCCTAATCTTAATAATGTTGAAGATGCTTCTTTTATGTTTTATGGTACAACTAGCTTTATGGGGGCCAGCTCTATGCAAAACTGGAATACTTCGAAAATTAAGAATTTTAGCTTTATGCTGTCTCTTTTATTTGATGTGAATCCATCTTCTGCAGTAATAGAACAGTTCAACTCTCCTTATTTGGACAGCTGGAATATGTCTTCTGCTACAAACCTCAGCTATATGTTGGGAAACAGAACTGTTTTTAACCAGAGTCTTAATAGCTGGGACGTTTCAAAGGTGACAGATATGAGCTGGATGTTCGGGCAGTGCTTAAGCTTTAATCAGCGTCTGGATAACTGGGATACTTCAAGCTTAGAAGATATGCATTTTATGTTTCATATGATTCCTGTTTTCAATCAGCAGCTCAACTGGAATACATCTAAGGTAACGAATATGGCGCATGTTTTTCACGGCTGTACATCCTTTAATCAATCTTTAGAAAATTGGGATATGACTAAAGTAACCAGAATAGATCAGATCCTGAATATTGCATCAAGTTTTAATCAGTCATTAGGAAACTGGAACTTAGCTTCCCTTACCAATGGTAATGGTGCTTTAACACTGGCAGGTCTTAATTGTGAAAATTACAGCAAAACACTTATGGGATGGGCAGATAATCCCAATACAGCAAATAATGTAGCGTTAGGATCTTTAACAGGATTAAAATATGCTTCAAATGTCTCAGACAAAAGGGATATTCTCATCAATAAAGGCTGGTCATTAATAGCTGATGCTGTCGGAAGCTGTCTGTTATCTTCATCAGATGTAAAACTGAATAAAAAACCTCTTCTTTACCCTAATCCTGCAGTGGATGACATTCACATTGAAGGAATAGCAGATATTAAGGGATATAAAATTTATGATGCAAGCGGCAGACTCGTAAAAGAAGGAAATCCTAATAATGATTTGATCAATATAAGTTCTTTACCAAAAGGAAATTATATGATACAGCTTATCATGAAAGAAAAAACAGTTTCTTCAAAATTCATTAAAAAATAAAACAAAAAAGCCTCGCTGAAAAGTGAGGCTTTTATTTTGAGTTTACATGTAAACTATTTGTCAAAATGGTTAGGGTGCTGTGCTTTGATGTCATCCACAGTTCCCAATACTTTATCTTTTAAAGAATCCTGGTATTTCTGTAGTTTTGCAGCGACTTCTTCATTTCCGCTGCCTAAAATTTTTGCTGCCAGAATCCCTGCATTCAAAGCTCCATTCAAAGCTACGGTAGCCACCGGAATTCCGCCAGGCATCTGAAGAATAGACAAAACAGAATCCCATCCGTCTATTGAGTTACTGGACAAAATCGGAACTCCGATCACAGGAAGCGTAGTACAGCTTGCCACCATTCCCGGAAGATGTGCTGCTCCTCCTGCTCCTGCAACGATTACTTTCAAACCTCTTTCCTGGGCTGTTTTTGCATAATCGAACATTCTTTCCGGTGTTCTGTGTGCTGAAACGACTGTGAGTTCATAAGGGATATCAAGGCTTTTAAGAAAATTTGCAGCCTGTTCCATGATCGGCAGATCACTCTGACTGCCCATAATAATTCCTACCATCTTCAATTTTATTAGATGTTCAAAGATAAAAGTCTTCTGTTAAAATAACAACTTTATTCGTTTCTAAATACAGAAGGTGATATTCCTTTTACTTTTTTGAAAAACCTGTTAAGATGACTTTTGTCTGTAAATCCAAATTCATCCGTGATTTCACTGATCCGCATATCACTATACTGCAGACGGTTTTCAATGAGCTTCATCCTATACTGAGCAGCATACTCATTTAATGTCTTTCCTGTATTATTCTTACAATAACGGCCTATATAAGTTTTTGAAATACCAAAGACCTCACTTATATTTTCACCGGTCAGTTTTTTAGGATCATAGATATTTGCCTGAACATACTGCATGATATCTGCCGCCTTATGATCAGTACTTTCAGTGATTTCCAAGATATCTTCCTTTACCAGATTCTGCACAACTGAAGTAAGAACGGCCTGTACAAGAAGCCGGACCAGTTCATCATTATAGAAATTCTTATAGATTACAGGAGCTTTTCCGTTGATCAGTACATAAAGGAATATACTGACGGAGCAGGTTTTGATGCTGTAATTGATACAATAGGAAATACTGTACTGAGCGATTCTTTTTTGGCCGTAAAAAAATATACAGGACATGTTGTTAGCATTCTGGGTTGGGGAAATCAAAATCTGGCCCCTCTTTCTTTTCGCAATGCTACCTATTCCGGAGTTTTTACGCTGTACCCTTTATTGAGCGGGGAAAGAAAAAAACATCACGGTACTATTTTAAAAGCCGCTTCTCAATTCCTGGAAGCAGGAAAAGTAAAGGTTTGTCTTCATCAGGAGTCCGTTACCTTAGAACAAATAGAGTCTGCCTATGAGCTGCTTGAAAACAGAAAGGCAACCGGAAAAATAGTTATTGAGATTTCTTAATTATAATACAATACCTGTAACGGATTCTCTTCTGCAAACGGCATCTGTATCATCAAAAATCAAACAAACTGTATCCATCGTTATCGTTGTAAAACAATTAAATTTGTTCGTTACACTCTGATTTACGTTGAAAGATTATAAACTTATTTTTGCTGTTCTGACTGTTGCTATGGTCTGGGGAACAACATTTCTGGCCATCCGCGTGGCTGTGGAAACCATTCCGGCATGGTTTGTAGCAGGAATCCGTCAGTTTCTGGCTTCAATTATTATGCTCATTGTACTTCTTTCAAGAAAAGAATTCAAATGGATTGGCTGGAAAAGCCTGGGATACCAGATTATATTCTCTTCTCTGATGCTGGTGGTTGCCAATGGGATGACTACTGTGGCCGAAGAAACGGTATCAAGCAGCCTGGCTTCACTGATCAGCGCCTGTTCTCCTATTCTGGTTTTTCTGGGAAGTGTAGCGGTAGGCCTGCAAAAATTCAGTATGCGTGCGCTTAGCGGCGTTCTGCTATGCTTTAGCGGAATTCTGTTTATTTTCTGGGATGGACTTAGAGATCTTGCCAACCCCGACTACCGAATGGGAATGATCTTCCTTTTCTGCGCTATTGCGGGCTGGGCCTCCGGGACTATTTTCACCAAAAAATTAAATATCCAAAGTGGAAATATAACATTGAATCTGTTTTATCAATTTCTGTTCGCAGGTGTTGTTCAGATTATTTTTGCATTTCTGTTTTCTGAAAATTATAACTTTGAAAACTGGACTGTAAAGAGTATTTCTGCGATGCTATATCTCTCCGTTTTTGGTTCTGTAGCGGCATTTTTTGCCTTCCACTTTGCATTGACCAAAATTTCTCCGGTACAGGTTTCCATTCTGGCTTATATCAATACCATCATTGCTATATTCTTAGGCTGGCTGATTATGGATGAAAAGGTGACATTTAAATTTATTCTTGCTGCTGTAATGATTATCTGTGGAGTATTTATTATCAATTACAAACCGGAGATGTTCAAAAGGCAGAAGATTGCATAATGCTTCCGGCCTTTCCTACTCATTCTTATTATAAATCCCGTTTACCTTCAGCCATTTCAGGAAGAGATCTGTCCATTCCATCGTATCGGTTCCTTTCTTTCCCATTCCCCAGCCATGTCCCCCTGACTGAAACAAATGAAGCTCAGCAGGTATATGATGATTTTTCAATGCCTGATACATCAGAATACTGTTTTCTACAGGAGAAACAGGATCATCCTCCGATTGGGCAAGAAAGGTAACAGGCGTTTGAATATTCACCTGTTTTTCAACAGAAAGCCTGACCTGTTCCTGAGTCGTCGAATTTTTTCCCAATAAAGATTTAAATGAATGAGTTGTATTGTTGGGGGGCAGCATTGATACAACCGGATAGATCATTGCCGTAAAATTAGGTTTGGCAGAAATAAGATCGATATCATCCTGAGATGGATAATAAGCGGTATCAAATGTTGAAGAAATATATCCGGCAAGATGTCCTCCGGCAGAAAATCCAAGTACACCTATTTTATCAGGATCTATTTTATATTTTCCTGCATTCTTCCTTATGATTCGTAAAGCACGCTGAGCATCCTGAAAAGGAACAGATCGGGAGGCCCAGTCTTCTTCCGGAAGTCTGTACTGAAGTTCAAAAGCTGTAATGCCCAGAGATCGCAGCCATTCGCAGGCAGGATATCCTTCCGATCCGGATTCAATATGAGCATATCCGCCGCCACTGATCACTAAAACAGCAATTCCATTAGGGTTGGAGGGCTGGTGAATGATCATTTTGGGAGTACTGATATTGGTAAGAGAACCTTTGGGAGAGATCAGAGTTTGCCCACCGGGCCCGGGACCATTGGGAACGGTGGTCCAAAGATTAATGGATGGTAATTGATTCTGAACATCAATTCTGTTTTGTGCTGAAAACAGACTCGTGAAAAATAAAAAAGAGAGCAAGGTATTTTTCATTTTATGCAATTGTAATGCTAAAATACCATCAATAATCTTACCTAATTTGTCACACTGTTTTTTAATATATTAAAGATAATTAAAATCAAATCTCTATGAGATGGGTTTTCTATTTCCTTCATTTTTCTTATATTGTATACTCCAACCTATACAATATGCTGAAAAACACATTTTTTTTATTTCTGACTGCCTCTTTTTTTCTCGTAAGCTGCGATTACAAAGAGAAGGAAAAGAACCTGACAGACAGAGAAAAACAATTATTAGAGAAAGAAAAAGTATTTGCAAAAAAAGAATCTGAGTATCAGTCGCTGCTGAAAATGAGAGACAGTATTTTTGCAAAAAAAGATTCTGTAGTCATTGCAACATGGCCCACAGAGATTTCCGGCCCCTGGAACGGAAAGGTTATCTGTACAGAATCCAACTGCAGTGAATATGCTGTAGGTGACCAGCGTACCGATATCTGGGAATTCGATAACGATTCTACCCAGCCTATTACCAAAATTATCAACAATAATAATCTGGTAAGACTGTATACAGGCAAATTTGAAAACAATGAAATAAGATTGTCTTTCAAAACAGATTCTACGGCCAAGAAGAATGTAGAAATGAGTGTTCTTCTTAATGATATTTCGGACAACAAGATCAAAGGGACAAGGACCATCACATCCGATGGCTGTACCGCCAAGTTCTCTGTTGAATTAGTACGTTCCACAAAATAAACACATATGATTTTACTGAGTATACACAACCTGAGTCTTCCTATAGAAGATCCGGTACTGAAGTTCCTGTTGGTACTGGTCATCATCCTGGCAGCCCCACTGCTGCTAAATAAAATTAAAGTCCCGCACCTCCTGGGCCTTATCATCGCCGGAGCTATTATCGGCCCCAACGGATTCAATGTATTGTCAC
>JASLCD010000236.1 GCA_030146295.1 Chryseobacterium sp. | reverse complement strand
ATTAATTAGTTTAAATTGCTATATTTGGGAGTTTTAAAAATTAATAATGATATTTTCTTTACAAGGCAACGTTCAAGAACTTACGCCTACCTACGCTGTCATCAATGTACAAGGAGTTGGTTACTACGTGGGAATCAGTTTGATGACCTCACAGACGCTGGTTTTGAATCAGCAGACCTTTTTATTTATTCAGCAGATCATCCGTGAAGATGCCCATCTTCTCTTCGGATTTAACACACGTTCAGAAAAAGAAATGTTCAATCTGTTAATAAGTGTTAATGGAGTAGGGGCCGTTTCAGCACTGATTCTGCTGTCTACATTAAGCCTTGATGAGATTGCTTCGGCAATACTTTCCGGAAACAGCGCACTGATTCAAAAAGCAAAAGGAATTGGTGCAAAAACAGCTGAAAGAATTATCGTAGATCTTAAAGATAAAGTACAGAAATACAGCGATCCAAACGCGAACATTTCTGTGGTAGTGGATAATAAAATTAAGGAAGAATCGTTATCTGCATTAGAAGTTTTAGGGATTCCTAAACGAGCGAGCGAGAAGATTGCGGATAAAATTATAAAACAAAATCCAAGTATCTCGGTAGAAGAATTGGTTAAACAAATCTTAAAAAACATTTAACATTTGGTGGCGAATAGTAAGCATCTTAACATATTTTTGTTCCTGTCGTTCCTGTGTATGTCTGTCAGTGCTTTTGCGCAGGTACAGAAAGATACAGCAATCATAAGAAAAAAATACGAAGTGGCTGACCCGACGAGGTATGAAGCCTATTACGATATAAAAACCGGGATGTACTATGTGTATCCCAAAATCGGAAATACCATAACAGGCCCTCCTACAGCCATGTCTCCGGAAGAGTATAAAGAATATATGCTCGCTACGCAGACGAAAGCCTATTATAAGGAGAAATCTGATAAATACAACCTCCTTTTCAGAAAAGACCGGTCAGATGCGAGGAAGAAGGGACTTATCCCTTCATTGTTGATTAATAACAGGCTTTTTGAAACGATTTTCGGGGGTAATAAAATTGAAATTATTCCTTCAGGGTACGCCTCCCTGGATTTTGCCGGACTTTACCAGAAAATAGACAATCCAATGATCCTGCCGCAAAACAGGACCAGTTTTACGTTTGATATTGATCAGAGAATTCAGTTGGGACTATTGGGAAAAGTAGGAGAAAATCTTCAGCTAAAAGCCAATTATGATACCCAAAGTGGTTTTGCCTTTGAAAACCGAATGAATCTTGTCTGGCAGGCAAAAGGAAGCTGGAAAGACCTTCAGAGCAAAGGCCTTGGAAATGTTGATAAACCCAACGAAGGAGGAGAAGATAAAATCATCAAAAGAGTTGAATTTGGTAACGTAAACATGCCACTTTCAACCAGTCTTATCCGTGGTTCACAATCACTCTTCGGGGTGAAAACCGAATTCCAGCTGGGAAAAACATTTGGAACCGTTGTCCTTTCCCAACAACAGGGTGAGGCACGTAATATTGTCGTACAGGGTGGTGGTGTTATGAATAACTTTAAAGTCAACGCTATCGATTATGAAGAAAACCAGCACTTCTTTTTAGGACATTATTTCCTGAACAAATATGATGATGCGTTACTTAATTATCCACAGATCAACTCAACCATCAATATTACCAGATTAGAAGTATGGGTATTGGATCAGGGGAACAGTAACCTGGCTTACCAGAAAAGTATTATCGGGATCAGAGACCTGGGAGAAGGTCTTGGTGGAGTTACTTTACCGGATAACTCACTGAACGGATTGTATGATGCCGTATCAGCAGTAGCCGGAACCAGAGAAGCCGGTAAAAACTATGGTACTATTTTCCAGGGACAGGTAATTGGAACAGATCCTACCCCTTATGATAATGGAGAACAATTCATATACAATACAAAAGCAAGAAAGCTGAATGCGAATGAATTTACCTTTCAGCCGCAGCTTGGATATATTTCCTTAAATCAAAAACTGAATGACCAGCAGCTTTTAGCCGTTTCATACTCCTATACCGTTAACGGAAGTAATAAAGTATACAAAGTGGGGGAATTTTCTGAAGAAAGCCCCGTGCTGATTACCAAAGTTTTAAGAGTAAACAATAAAGTAAACACTCAGTCTCCGATGTGGGATCTGATGATGAAGAATATCTATTCAATAGATGCAGGACAGGTAGCACAGGATGGATTTATTCTTAACGCCTACTACAGAGATCCAAAAACAGGAGGTAAAGTCAATTATCTTCCGGATACTCCTGTAAAAGATCAGAACTTACTGAAATTATTTAACTGGGACCGTCTCAATATGAATGGAGACATTCAGAATAATAAGGACGGAAGCAAAGGAGATGGTATTTTTGACTTTGTCAGCGGGATTACCATCAGACCGGAAACCGGAAGAATCATCTTTACCAAAGTACAGCCTTTTGGTAGCTATATGCAAAAGGTTTTAGGAGGAACATTTGATCCTCAATACGTTTTCCAGGATCTTTATACCAAGCAAAAACAACAGGCTCTCTCCAGCAACCTTGCACAGAGGTATACAATGGAGGGCCGTTATAAAGGAACCCAGGGACAAGGTATTTCGTTAGGTGCAGTAAACGTCCCTCAGGGATCGGTGAAAGTTGCCGCAAACGGAGTACAGCTTACAGAAGGGGTAGATTATACGGTAGATTATATGTTGGGGACCGTTACCATCATCAATGAAAATGTAAAACAGTCCGGACAGGCTATCAATATTTCACTGGAAAACCAATTGACATTTAATACCCAAAGAAAAAGATTCTTAGGATTAAATTTAGAAAGAAGATTCAGCGAAAACTTTATTTTAGGAGGAACGGTGATCAATTATTCAGAGTCGCCGCTTACCCAGAAAGTAAACTTCGGACAGGAAGCAGTAAACAATACCATGGCAGGGATCAACTTGATGTACAACAATCAGGCTCCTTATCTGACAAGGCTTACCAATAAGCTTCCAATGGTAAAAACAGAAGCACCATCCAACTTAAACTTTAAGATGGAAGCTGCATATCTGATACCAGGGCTAAATAAAGGAACCAATAACCAGTCTTATATTGATGATTTTGAGCAGACAACCTCCAAAATTTCATTAAAAGAACCCGCAGCCTGGAGCTTAGCTTCAAAACCGGAAAAAAATAAATTGCCGCCATTCAATACAGTACCTGCAAATGACGATATAACAAGTGGATATGGAAGAGGACTATTAACATGGTATAATATTGACCCAAGATTCTGGGGAGTCGGAGGAAAAGCACCTGCAGGAATTACACCGCAGTCTGTATCCAATCATGCTTCCAGAAGAGTACAGTATTCGGAGATCTATAACAACAGAGATTTCGTAGCAGGTGAACAAACCTTTACCAATACTTTCGATATCTCTTATTTCCCTAAAGAAAAAGGACCTTATAACGTAAATCCTGTAACAGAACAGGCACAAAGCAGATGGGCGGGGATTATGAGATCAATCAGCGTTCCGAACTTCGTTACGTCCAATATTGAATATGTTGAATTTTGGATGATGGATCCTTATGCAGATGGTAAAACACTTGGGAATGATCCAAAGCTTTTACTTCACTTAGGAAACGTTTCAGAAGATGTTCTTAAGGATGGAAAAATGCAGTACGAAAACGGACTTCCTACTCCTGGTACACCATCTTCTACCACGAATTCAAACTGGGGAACGCAGCCAAAACAACCACCAATTCTCTATGCATTCTCTACGGAAGGAGATGACAGAAAAGTGCAGGATGCCGGATATGACGGTCTTACTTCTGATCAGGAAGCTATGAGGTTCGGAAATACTTTTGTAAACCCGGTAACCAATATTGCTGACCCTGCAGTGGATGACTTCGTATTTTATCTTTCTGATAAATTTACAGGAAGCCAGGCTGCTTCAGTTGTTGAGCGATACAAATATTTCAGAAATCCGGAAGGAAACTCAGAAGCAAACTCTCTGAACGTAGCTTCA
>JASLCD010000231.1 GCA_030146295.1 Chryseobacterium sp. | reverse complement strand
ATAATTATCTTTTTTTGTTTTTAATACCTTACGCATCATTTTCATTTTTCTAATTTTCAGATTACCTACTCCCGTTATTCATTAAAATTCGAACGTCTCACCCAGTTTTGGTAAAACAAGTTCTACATTTTTATCAGCAAAATGCTTTAATGCGCTTTCATGATTGATCTCAATTGCCTGAAATGTATCAAAGTGACATCCGATTACTTTTGGAGTTTTCAACAATTCTGCAGCAGCAAAAGAAGCTTTTCTAGGGCACATTGTATAATGGCTTCCGATTGGAAGAATAGAAAGGTCAAGGTGTCCGTACAACCTCGGGAACAGCTCCATATCCGCCATTACTCCTGTATCTCCTGCCAGATAGATATTCTTACCTTCAGGAAGTCTGAAGATATACCCTACAGGAACGCCTCCATAGCTTCCATCCGGGAAAGAACTTGTATGGTGGGCCGGTACCATGGAAATTTTAAGATCGTCGATTTTTGCCGATCCTCCGAGGTTCACATCGTCAGTATTTTTAGCCTGTTTAAAGTAACCGCATACTTCAGGAACTCCAATTACTGTAGCTTCCGGGTAATGCTGTAATACTTCCGCTACATCCGCAATATGATCACCATGCGCATGGGTCAGCAGGATGTAATCGATCTTTTGAGCAGCAATATCAAAACCTGACTCTGCTTTTTTGTAGTTGTAAAAAGGGTCGCTCAAAATTGTTTTGTCCTTGTAAGTGAACAGGAAACAATTCTGCCCTAGGAATTGTATTTTCATTTTAAATTTAGTTTTATAATTTTTGAATAAAGATGATGTATCAAAAAAACATCTTTTTTTAGTTTAAGAACATCCCATCGGAGGTTTTAAAAAAAACTCATATAACAGCAGACACGTTGGTATTATTATTACAATCTGAAGAACCAATAAGGGTTTCATAGGTTTTAATTTTCCGATTAACAGATAAAAACCTAAAACAGCATTGGAAATAATAATCAACGTAATCAGGGCAGGTATAAAATCAATTTCAAAAACTGACATACCGCCGCTTAGCTCTTGAATCAAATAATAAATAAGTAATACAGCTAAAACAACAGACAGACAAGACGTGATTCGTAAGGCAGTCTTCATATTGTTTATTTCTGCGGGAATTTATCTTCAATCAATCTGAGATGAACCCCATGTTCCAGATAGGCTTTACAACCGTCTAAAACCGTCGTAAAACCACCTGTATTGTCATTAATCACCTTTAACAGATCTTCACCAGTCTGGCTGAATCCATAGCTCTTAATGACAACAAGAGTTCCTTTTTCCATGATCTTGAATTCATAGTCTACGTTTGTTGAAGGCTCCCCCCACTCTGTTCTGATCAGCTGGTTCGGAATTATCTGGTGAACTTTCACGACAGATTGTACTCCGTACATTTCCCATTCCCAGGTAACTGTTTTACCTTCTTCCAATTTTCCGGTAGATTTTGTGAACCAGAAATGAGTTGTCACTTCCGGGTTGATGAATGCTTCAAAAACATCTTCAACCGGTTTCCTGATAAGCATTTGAGCTTCAACATAGACCTTAGAACTCATGATGTAATATTTTAGATTTAATGAAATAAATTAAGTCCGGCTGCCGTAAGAATAGCCATTACAAACGTCATGATACCTACCTGCTTTAAATACTGATCTAATTCTTTTGGCTCTTTTACCGATAAAATCTTTCTTCTTAGTTTCGATAATGGGATCAACAGGATCATTACAATAAAAACATAATAGTTTTGCTCCTGCATAAATCCGTTGATTCCTAAAAATGTAAGAATCAGCAATAAAGGAAGCTGCAACAGTACCATCTCATAGATCATTGCATTTCTGAATCCTATTCTCAATGCAAAGCTGTTTTTTCCTGACAATCTATCGCTTTCAATATCTCTCATATTGTTAAGATTAAGAACTGCCATACTCATCATTCCAACAGCTGTTCCGGGTAACAGCATATCCCAGCTGAAAGTTTTGGTGAACAAAAAGTAGCTTCCACACACGGAAACAAGCCCAAAGAAGATAAACACAAAGAGATCTCCCAGTCCCATATATCCGTAAGGTTTTTTACCCATTGTATACCCCATTGCTGCCAGAATACTTGCCACTCCCAATCCTATGAAGATATAAAATTCATTCATATAGTTTGGAATGAATGCAACATATAACAGAGCAGTGGTTGCAATGAAAGATAATGCGGCAAAAAGAATTACTGCATTTTTCATCTGTTTTGCTGTAATTTTTCCTGATGCTACGGCTCTTGCTTCAGCTTCATTGATTCTTTTGGCATCGGTACCTTTTACTCCGTCACCATAATCATTCGCATAATTTGATAAAATCTGATATAAAAGGGTCACCAAAAGAGCGAGTGCAAAGATCTTCCAATCCCAGGTTCCTCCTTCTCGGTACAGTCTCCATTTTGCAATGAAGGCTCCCATAATAATTCCGCTTAAGGAAAGCGGTAAAGTTCTTAGCCTTGCGGCTTTTATCCAATCAGTCATACTATTTATAAGTAATAAACAATGAGTAATAAGTAATGAAGAAAATTGCTCATTACTTATTACTCATCATTAATGTTATGATATCCATTGATCTTCTCCGAAGTTTGGCTTTCTTTTTTCAAGGAATGCATTTCTTCCTTCCTGAGCCTCTTCTGTCATGTAAGCCAAACGGGTTGCTTCTCCGGCAAACACCTGCTGCCCTACCATGCCATCGTCTGTAAGGTTCATCGCGAATTTCAGCATTCTGATAGAAGTCGGAGATTTAGCTAATATTTCCTGAGCCCACTCATAAGCTGTATCTTCTAATTCAGCGTGAGGAACTACTTTATTTACCATTCCCATTTCGAAAGCTTCCTGAGCCGAGTAGTTTCTTCCTAAAAAGAAAATTTCACGGGCTTTTTTCTGTCCTACCATTTTAGCCAGGTAAGCAGAACCGTACCCCCCATCAAAGCTTGTAACGTCAGCATCTGTCTGCTTGAAAATAGCGTGTTCTTCACTTGCTAATGTTAAATCACATACAACATGAAGAGAGTGCCCTCCGCCAACTGCCCATCCCGGAACCACTGCAATCACCACTTTTGGCATGAAACGGATCAGACGCTGAACTTCAAGGATATTCAAACGGTGTCTTCCGTCTTCTCCTACATATCCCTGGTGTCCTCTTGCTTTCTGATCTCCTCCGCTGCAAAATGCCCAGCCTCCGTCTTTAGGACTTGGTCCTTCTCCTGAAAGCAATACAACCCCTATTGAAGGATCTTCATAGGCATCATAAAAAGCATCGTATAATTCTGAAGTTGTCTTTGGCCTGAAAGCGTTACGCACCTCTGGTCTGTTGAAAGCAATTCTTGCTACTCCGTTCGATTTTTTATAGGTAATATCTTCGTATTCCTTGGCGGTTTTCCACTCGATCATCTTATAAAAATTTTTCT
>JASLCD010000219.1 GCA_030146295.1 Chryseobacterium sp. | reverse complement strand
GCTCAGAAATTTCTTTCATTTCTCCTTCTACCATTACGATGGAGTCTTTAGTAGCTCCAACCATAATGTCTAAATCAGAATTTTTCAATTCTTCATAGCTTGGATTGATAGAAAGTACTCCATCAAATCTTACAACTCTTACCTCAGACATAGGTCCGTTGAAAGGGATATCAGTAATAGCAATAGCTGCAGAAGCTGCCAAACCTGCTAAATCATCAGGAATTGTTTTTCCGTCATAAGAAATTAATGAAATCATTACCTGAACTTCAGCATGGAAATCTTCAGGGAAAAGCGGACGCAAAACTCTGTCCACCAAACGCATTGTTAAAATTTCCTGATCAGAAGGTCTTGCTTCTCTACGGAAGAAGTTTCCAGGGATTCTTCCTCCCGCATAGAATTTTTCTCTGTAATCAACTGTTAATGGTAAAAAATCTACACCAGGATTTGCTTCTTTATTGGCTACAACAGTTGCTAAAAGCATTGTTCCACCCATTTTTACTACCACAGATCCGTCAGCCTGCTTGGCCAGCTTCCCTGTTTCGATAGTGATTTCTCTGCCATCTGCAAGAGTAATCATTTCTGTAAACGCTTGAGGTATACTCATAAATTTGTCTTCTTAATACTCCGTATTGAGTATGAATTAATATTTAAACTCTTTAAATTTCGTGTGCAAAGGTACTATATAATAATGAAATATTAAATTTTTCATTTGCATAAATAGGTCGTCAAAATACAAAAAATTGGCTATCAGTTGATGAAAGATTCAAAATTTCCAGCTATACTCTCAACTTATTCATTATTTATGAAAATAAAAATGTGTTTTTCTAAAGATAATGCATTGAAAAATCCTGTTGTTTTTGTATTATTGTCTCAAAAAATGAAAATAATATTCTGACTTGAAAAAAAAGATACATTTCATTATAAAAACTATTAAAATTATTGCAAAAACATAGGTTGATTCCTATATTTGCCTTACTTCACAAAATGCAATGCTGTAGGCAAAAAAGTTAAGGGCCTATCCTTATACAGATAAATAAATGTTTATGATTAATAAAGAAGTACAATCGCAAAGCAGGAATTATACGGTTCCGTTGGTTACCATTACCCTGCTGTTTTTTATGTGGGGATTCATTACCTGTATGAATGACATTCTGATCCCCTATCTGAAGCAACTTTTCAATCTTACCTTTTTCGAATCCATGCTGGTGCAGTTCTGTTTTTTTGGAGCTTACTTTATCGGATCGCTTATTTATTTTATGATCTCTATCACAAAAGGAGATCCCATCAATAAATTAGGGTATAAAAAGGGAATCCTGTTCGGAATTTTTCTGGCTGCTTTTGGCTGTGTCCTGTTTTATCCGGCGGCTACATTTTCGTATTATCCTCTGTTCCTGGGAGCTTTATTTATTCTGGGATTAGGCTTTACGGTACTACAGATCACCGCCAATGCCTATGTTTCATTACTGGGAAGTGAAGATTCGGCTTCCAGCAGGCTCAATATGACCCAGGCATTCAATGCATTCGGAACCACGATTGCGCCGGTGCTTGGAGGCCATCTGATTTTTGAATTCTTTTCGTCACCGGATGGATCATTCAGTGCGGTAGCAACGAGAATTCCTTATCTTATTTTCGCAGGGATTCTTCTACTGGTTGCTTTACTGATTTCCAGAGTTAAGCTTCCTTCATTCCAGACAGGTGAAGAGGAAATTGTAAAAGGCTGGGGAGCTCTTGAATTCAGCCATCTGAAATTCGGAGTATTTGCGATGTTCTGTTATGTAGGAGGAGAAGTTGCTGTAGGAAGTTTTATCATCAGTTTCCTTGAGCAGCCACAGATTATGGGCTTTAATGAAATCATCAGCAAAAACTATCTTTCTCTGTATTGGGGAGGAGCAATGATTGGCCGTTTTCTTGGAGCGATCTCTTTGAATCAATCTTTAAGCCAGAGTAAAAAGGCTGTTTATATGCTGGGAGCTGCAGGAGCTGTTTTCCTTGTGATTTTCAGTATTGTAAACCTTACCTTTTCTCAGATCAGCTTTTTCCTTGTATTTATCGTTCTGAATTTCATTGCGTTTTTTGTGGGTAAAGCAGCTCCGGCAAGAACACTGTCTATCTTCGCGGCAATCAATGTAGCATTATTGATTTCTGCTATGGTGAATCATGGTGAGCTGGCCATGTACAGCATTTTAGGAATTGGAATTTTCAACTCTATTATGTTCTCAAATATTTATACACTGGCAATTTCAGGACTTGGAAAATATACCAGCCAGGGATCTTCTTTGGTCGTAATGGCCATTCTGGGAGGTGCTATTGTTCCTATTTTCCAGGGGTATCTTGCAGATCAGTTTGGAGTGCAGCATTCATTTATCATTCCTGTATTCTGTTATCTGATTATTCTGATATTTGGAGCTTACTGTACCAAATATCTAGGCCATGTGGAAAGCACTGAAGCAAAGTCAGGACATTAAAATCAAAATGATCAAAATATAGAAAGCGAAATATCTCAAAGGTATTCCGCTTTCTTTTTCCACTGTTAAAATGTAACTTTTCATTACAAAAAACAACTCATCTAACAGATCAGCACAACTATTATGAAAATACAATTAAAGCTTGAATACGCAGCATTTCTACTGTTGGGAGCCTATGGTTTTGCCCAAACGGGATATTCCTGGTGGTGGTTTGCAGGACTTTTCTTTGCCCCGGACATTTCCATGCTAGGATATACTGTTAATACGAAGGTGGGGGCTTTCTTTTACAACCTCTTTCATCACTTGGGAATAGCGGTTATCGTTTATTTCGCTGGAACAGCTTTATCTCTGCCTTATGTACAAATGATTGGAGCTATCTTATTTTCTCATTCCGCTTTTGACAGAATACTGGGGTACGGGTTGAAGTATCCGGATAGTTTTCAGAATACGCATTTGGGGAAGATTGGGAAGAAGGTGGAGTAATTTGTTATTACAGAGCGTTATCAATGTAACCTATCAATACTTCAGAAATTCAGATAATTCCTGTTGCTTTAGCAGATAAAATTTCCCGTATTGTTGTAAAACAAAAAGCAACCTCTTTCGAAGTTGCTTTTATTTTGAAAATCTTTATAGATTATTTTCTTAAACCTAGTGCAGCAATAATAGCTCTGTATCTTGCGATATCTTTCTTTTTAAGGTAATCTAATAAACTTTTTCTCTTACCTACCAATTTCACTAGAGATCTCTCTGTGTTGA
>JASLCD010000212.1 GCA_030146295.1 Chryseobacterium sp. | reverse complement strand
TATCAGTGGTTGTCTTTTCCTTATAGATATATCCGTTATCTTCCAGAAGTTTGATGATTCTCGTTAAAGAGGTGGGTTCTATAGCCATCTTTGGGCCAAGATTCGTGCTGCGGGTTCCTTCTTTGGGATCAATTTTAAGAAGGGTGAGGGCTTGTACCGCTGTCGAATCGTGCTCCTGGGCTAGTTCTGTGTACATTTTAGAAACAGCCAGCCAGGTCTGTTTTAAAATTAAATCTACGTTTTCTATTTTTTCCTTATTATTATCCATCATTTTTGCGCCAATGGTTTTACCCAAATTTAATAAATATTATGCATGCATAATATTTATTAACGTTAAATTTTGTTAATAAGCTGATAATAAATAGATTAAATTGTATGATTAGCATAATACTATGCATGCATAGTATGTGGATTAATCAAAGAAAACCCGCTATTAATGAATGTTTTGGACTAAATTGATGATTTCTTCAAAAGATTCACATTGATACTTGGCTGAATCTTTAGTAATTACCCAAAAAGCATTCTGAAAGTCAAAATTAAGGGCAGATAGGTCTTTTGGGAAGTTTTTTTGAAGCAGAGAATACAGCATTTCCTTATGAAACTGCGGTGCCGAGATGAATGGCGGAATAAAAGTCTCATTGATTTGAAATAAAGAAGCATTGGTGAGCTCCTCGTGCTGAAGAAGAATATCCTCAACAATTCCTGAATACAGATGATTTTCCTTTACATACCATATTTTGTCTGCAAACTCTTTGGCTAACCTCCAGTCATGGGACGAAAACAAGATAAGTTTGTTTTGTTCCTTAGCCAGCTTTCTCAAGGTTTTTAGAATAATGATCTTATTTTTCTCATCCAGATGAGTAGTAGGTTCATCCAGAATAATAATAGGTGAATTTTGAGTAATAGCACGCCCAATAAATGCCTTCTGAAGATTTCCATCTGACAAATTTTTCAAAAGAGTAGATCTGTACTGATTCAGATCCAGTTCTTCAATGATGTGAGCAACTTCATCTCGATCTTCTTTTTTTAGTTCAAAATAAAAAGGGTAGTAGATGTATTTTCCCAGAGAAATAAGATCTTCAACCGTATAATGCTGCGGAATAACCGACTTTGAAAAAACAATAGCAATATTCTCAGCAATTTCCTTTACAGAAAGACTTTTTACATTTTTTTCATTAATGGCAATCTCTCCATGCAGTAAAGGCAGCTGATGCAGAATAGATTTGATAAGCGTTGTTTTCCCTACACCGTTATTACCAATCAACAGACATACATCACCAAGCTTCAAATCTGCATGGGCATTGGAGATTAAGGTTGTATTGTAGCCGATATCAGCCTGTTTGATCTGTAGGTGCATGTTTCTTTTGGTTATACGCGAAGGCGCAAAATGTTTTACAAAAATAATGTTTTAAGGCGCAAGGAATTTGACTTTGTCACATTTTATCCTGTTTTATTTTATAAGTTGTTCACAATTCTTGTTACTCCGTTTTTGAAGACATCAGATTGAAAGTTGAGCAGCATACCAAGTTTACAGTTTGACATTTTTAAGTAGGTGAGTAGTTGTGCTTTATGAGCAGGACTAATGTAATCGACGGTTTTAATTTCTAAAATCACCTTGTTTTCAATTATCAGGTCAAGTTTAAAAGCATTTTCTATTTTCAAATCTTCATAAATGATTGGAAGTAATTTTTGTTTTTCTACTAAAAATCCTGATTTTGTTAATTCATCGAACATACATTCTTCGTATACATGTTCAAACAGTCCTGCTCCAAGTTTTCTATGAATTTTTAATCCCGTTTCAAAAACAATTTTTGAAATTTCATTTTCTGTCATTTGTGGTGTTTTGTTGAACCTAAATATAAGAATTGTTAGGGAAAGGATATTATGTCTTTTAATATTTTATTTAGTAGGTTTATTGGGTAAACGCAAAGATTTCTAATATTTTTATGTGATATTTTAAGGCGCAAGAAAATCAAAGATTTTCAGCAAGGATATGGTGATTTTTTGTTGATTAAAATATGCAGTGCTCAATTTTATCGTAGATAAAAATCATTGCGCCTTAAAAAGTTATAATTAAAAATAACCTTGCGCCTTTTCGTTTTCCAACAAAAATCTTACACTTTATTCTGCTTCAACAGCATCATCAGAATCACAGGGATTCCAAACACAGAACTTATCACATTCAAAGGAATCTGGGTTTTTTCTGCAATAACAGAGAAGAAAAGCATAATCAGCATCCCTAGAAACATATTAAGAATCCATTGCTGCCATAGTTTTGAGGGATTATAGACCAGTCTGCAAAAGTGGGGAACAATAATTCCGATAAAAAGGATAGGTCCTAAAAATGCCGTAACAGAAGCGGATAGGAGTGAGGACGCCACGATTATTAAAAGTTTCAACTGTTTCAAATTTACACCTAAACTTTGTGCATAGGAATTGCCCAGAGAATTTCCAATGAGTGGTTTTATCGCTCTGAAACAGATAAGCATACCAATTGAAACTAAAATAAACAACACATAAATCTGGTTTCTCGTTACCATATTATTCGCCCCGAAAGACCATAAAATATAGTTTTTCAGACTCTGGTTTTCTGCATAAAATTGTAACAGTGAGACAATAGCTCCGGCAAATGCAGAGACAAGAAATCCAAAAATAATGAGGTAAGATTTGTCCTGAAATCTATTGGACATTGATAATAATATCAGCATCAGGAGCAGACTTCCTCCAATAGCTGATAAACTTAAGAAGCTGTTCTGCAGAAACTCAGGCAGTAAAATGTCATGAGAAAAGAAAATATAAAAGGCGACAGACAGACTGGCCACTGAAGTGATTCCCAATATATCGGGTCCTGCCAGCGGGTTCTGAAAATATTCCTGCATCAGGAAACCTGACGTAGGAATTGAAATTCCGGCCAGCATCATTACCAGAACACGGTTGATACGGATTTCAGCGATTTGGTTGTGAGCAGAATTCTGAAAAAAATCATGGAAACTTAAACTTAAAAATCCTGTGTTCAGATTGATGACAGCACTAATAATAATAGCCGTCACAAATAATAAACACAGGATTTTAAATCTTTTTGACATGATTCAGAAAGCGTTCAGTCTATTTTATTTTAAAAAAGAATCGATTTTTGAATTTAATACATCTTCCGTCATCATTCCCAGATATTCATCGGTTTTATCACCTTTTCTCATGAAGGTAAAGGGAATAGAACCTCCGTCCCATTGTTTGAAGTTGTTGTGAAAGAAGTTTTGATCCAACTTTTGTCCATCCAGTAATATAATATTTCCCCCCAGTTTGTTTTGTGCTGCAAAATTTTTAACGGCACCAGCCCATTCTGCTTTATCATCAAGATTAACGAAAGTGAATTTTACAGGTTTACCCTTTAATTCCTCCATTTTACTTTTAAAACTCGGAATTTCTCTCATACACGGACCACACCAGGTTGCAAAAAAGTTGGTGACATATAAAGTATCATTATTTTTTGCTAAATGCTGGCTGACATCTTCAGGAGAGAGTTCTTTGGGAAGAATTGTACTTCCTTCGGATTCTGTATGTTGAGACACAGAAAGAGAGTCTTTGGCTGTGGCATTTTCAGTTTTCTGACCTTCTTTTTTACAGCTGTACAATGCAGTAAGAAGTAACGTGGATAAAATTATCTTCTTCATAAATTATTTTTTATCTATTTTTGAATTGAAGTTATGGAACAACAAATCTATAAAGGGAA
>JASLCD010000210.1 GCA_030146295.1 Chryseobacterium sp. | reverse complement strand
ATTGTAAAAGCGGACACGGAGGTGCTGGTTCTGCCCACCTTCGCCGTGAAAAGTATATTCCTAAAGGGGGTCCTGACGGAGGTGACGGAGGTCGTGGTGGACACGTCATCATGAGAGGAAATGCTCAGGAATGGACTTTACTTCCACTTCGATATACCCGTCACATAAAAGCAGAACGAGGTGAAAACGGAGCAAAAAACCAGCTTACCGGAGCTGACGGTTCTGATATTTATATTGATGTTCCTATTGGGACTATCGCTAAAAATGAAGACGGTGAAATTATCGGAGAAATCCTTGAAGACAAACAGGAAATCATTTTGATGCAGGGAGGAAAAGGCGGAAAAGGAAACGAACATTTCAAATCCTCTACCAATCAGACTCCAAGATATGCTCAACCCGGAATGGATGGTGAAGAAGGCTATGTGGTCTTCGAACTTAAAATTTTGGCTGATGTAGGACTTGTTGGGTTTCCAAATGCCGGAAAATCTACACTTTTAGCATCTGTTTCTGCAGCAAAACCAAAAATTGCGAATTACGCCTTTACCACTCTGACTCCTAACCTTGGAATCGTGGATTACAGAAATTACAAATCTTTTGTAATGGCTGATATTCCCGGAATTATTGAAGGAGCAGCGGAAGGAAAAGGATTAGGACACAGATTCCTGAGACATATTGAGAGAAACTCTATCTTATTATTTTTAATCCCTTCTGATTCTGAAAATCACTTCCAGGAATTCAAAATTCTGGAAAATGAGCTGAAAGAATACAATCCTGAACTTTTGGATAAGGATTTCATTGTTTCCGTTTCAAAATCTGACCTTCTGGATGATGAGCTGAAAAAAGAAATTGCAGCAGAGTTTCCTGAAAATAAGCAGCCTTTATTCTTCTCAGGAGTTACCGGAGAAGGCCTTATGGAACTTAAAGATGCCATCTGGAAACAATTACACGGATAGAAAATATGGATTCATCAGTTGTACTTTTCACAGTAGAACTGCAACATAAAAAAACAGCCTCAGAAGAATCTGAGGCTGTTTTTCTTTATAAAACCAATTGTTTTTTTCTTCCGCTCCATATTGTAAACCATTAAGAAATAGCATTAATCATTTTGATCTGTAAGCTTAAAGCAAAGCTTATCTTCATATGGTAAACACCATTGTTTCAAAAAATAAAACCTTAAACAGGCTTTCCACTTTATATTTAACATAAAAACAAAGGACGATTGTGGCTTTTGGAACAATTATTGGGAGACTCTCTGAAATTTAAAAGCTATGAAATATTTACTGGGCCTTTGCGCATTTATCCTGTTCTTCTCCTGTACTTCTCAGAAAGTAAATTCCCAATATTCAACCATTGAATATGAGGCGACTCCCTGTTTTGGATTCTGTCCTGTTTTTAAAATGACGATTAATGCAGACAGAACTGCAGTTTTTGAAGCTGAGCATTTTAATTTCAATGACAAGCCTTCAAAAGATGAGTTTTCCAAGCCTCGTGAAGGAACTTTTAAAGGAACAATCAAGGAAGAGGATTACAATAAACTAATCAGTTTACTGGATGGAGCCAATGTAAAAGGGTTAAATGATAAATACGGAGAACATAATATTACTGATCTTCCGACCTCTTATTTAAGAGTTAAATTCGCTGACGGGACTTCAAAAAATGTGGAAGACTATGGAAAGCGCGGAAGTGAAAAACTTTCAGAAATCTATCAGTTTTTTGAGAATTTAAGAAAGAACCAGGAATGGACTAAAGTGAAATAGTTTCACTAAAAAATATTTAAATTATCTTTGTAACAGTAATTCCTTCATTCGGAGGAATTATTTTTTTGTAAAACTATTAACCATTTAAAATCAATATGAAGAAGAACATTTTTTTCATCGCAGTATTTGCCTTCTCTGCAATATTTAACGCACAAGAAAACACGAAAGATCCGGCCTCAATGAGTTTTGGTGTAAAAGGAGGATATTCCTTATCCAATATGAAGTTTTTTGAAACAGGACTGGATTCAAAATCCTATTTTTATGTTGGTATCGCAGCAGAGCAGCCTCTATCTTCTAAATTTGGGTTACAGGCTGAATTACTATATACTCAATTGGGTGGTAAAGATGCTTATCCCTGGTATGAGTTGGTAGGCAATGAGGTAGTGAATACGGGTGATATGCACTTTAATTACAAATTCAACCAGATACAAGTTCCTGTTTCATTAAAATATTATATTGTTCCGGCGCTTTCTGCTTCTGTAGGGATGAACTTTGGATTTAACATCTCATCCAAAGTAAAAATGAATACTGTTTTTGATGAGGCTGAAACCCACAATTACGAGTCTTTAAAAACCTTGAATTTATTTCCATTTGTAGGCGTAGAATATAAAATTAATCAAAAGTTTTTTGTTGATGCCAGATACAATTTTAATTTTATAGAAATGAATAAAAGCAATGCAGTCCCTATTAAAATTGGGTTTCTGCAGGCTGGTGTAGGATACAGGTTTAAATAAACTTCAGATACTTAACAGAAAAAAATGGCGGCCCACATTCGGGTGGCCATTTCTGTTTTTCAATAGCTAATAGGTCTAAAAATGTGGAATAAGATACTTAAAAATATTTAGACTACCTTTGTAGAATGTAATTCTTTCAGACTGAAGGAATTTTTATTTAAAATTTTAAAATAATTCATTTGAATTTTACAGACTTAAACTTAATAGAACCTATTGCAAAAGCAATCCAGGAGCAGGGATACACGACTCCTACTCCTATCCAGGAAAGATCTATTCCTGATATATTAGACGGCAGAGACTTTTTAGGCTGTGCGCAGACAGGAACTGGTAAAACAGCTGCTTTTTCTATTCCTATTCTACAGAATTTATCCAAAAATAAAATTCCCAATAAACATATAAAAGCTTTAATCCTTACTCCAACCAGAGAACTGGCCATTCAGATTGAGGAAAACATTAATGCTTACGGTAAATATCTTCCCTTAAAACAACTTGTTATTTTCGGAGGAGTAAAACAAGGAAACCAGGAAGCCGCTCTGAGAAAAGGAGTAGACATTCTTGTTGCAACGCCGGGAAGGCTTCTTGACTTTATTGCCCAAGGCATCGTCAGTTTAAAAAATCTTGAAATCTTTGTTCTTGATGAAGCAGACAGAATGCTTGATATGGGATTTGTACACGACGTAAAAAGAATCATTAAGCTTTTACCACAGAGAAGACAGACTTTATTTTTCTCAGCAACAATGCCGGGAGAAATCCAGAAACTGGCCAATTCTATCCTTAATAATCCTGTAAAAGTAGAAGTAACTCCGGTATCTTCTACGGCAGACACCATCAAACAGTCGGTGTATTTTGTTGAAAAGGAAAATAAACTGAACTTATTGACCCACATTCTTGAAAATGATATTTCAGACTCGGTACTGGTATTTTCAAGAACAAAACACGGGGCGGATAAAATTGCAAGAAAGCTTCAGAAAGATAACATTTCTGCGGAGGCCATTCATGGTAATAAATCTCAGAATGCAAGACAAAATGCTTTAAACAACTTTAAATCCGGAAAAACAAGAATTCTTGTTGCCACAGATATTGCAGCAAGAGGAATTGACATTGACGAATTGAAATTTGTGATCAATTTTGAGCTTTCTGATGTTTCGGAAACTTATGTACACAGAATCGGAAGAACAGGAAGAGCGGGAGCTGAAGGTAATTCTATATCTTTTGTAGACGGACTTGATCTTTTAAATCTAAAGAATACTGAAAAACTGATCGGAAAGAAAATTCCTGTGATCAAGGAGCATCCGTTCCACACCGACAATCTGGTTGCCCAGAAAAGGGATTCTAACAACAAACCTGTTCAGGCAGGTGGTGAGAAACCTAAAACGGGTAACAGTAATAATTCAAGACCGAATAACAACCGTAAAAAACCTTCTGCAGGTCCTTCGGTTGGATTTAAAAAACCTAAGAACAAGAATTTCACCAGAAAAAAATAACAATAAAAACCCTTTTCAAATTGAAAAGGGTTTTTTGTTGATCTTAAAGTTGACTATTTTTATGACTGAAAAAGCTTCTTTGCATTTTCTGTAGTAATGCGGTCTATTTCAGAAAAATCTGTTCCATAGATATCCACCAGCTTGCCAGCTACCAGATCCAGGTAGGAACTTTCATTTCTTTTTCCTCTGTGAGGAACCGGAGCCAGATAAGGAGAGTCTGTTTCCAGTACAATCTTATTCAGGGGAATTTCGTTCAGAAACTGGTCTATTTTTCCGTTTTTAAAAGTTACAACACCACCGATCCCTAAAATGAAGTTAAGGTCAACAGCATGCTTTGCCTGCTCCAGGTTTCCTGAAAAACAATGAAAAATACCTCTCAGCTTCGGATGTTTTTTTCTTTCCAACACTTCAAAGGTCTCATCAAAGCTTTCTCTCGTATGAATCACAATCGGAAGGTTCTTTTCTATCGCCCAGTCAATCTGCTGTTCAAAGGCCTTCACCTGAATATCCAACGTTGTTTTATCCCAGTACAAATCAATCCCGATCTCTCCTATCGCTGGAAACGGTCTCTGATCGAGATAATTTTTCACAATTTCAAGTTCTTTTTCCCATGATTCCGGTTTTACATAACAAGGATGTAGTCCCATCATTGAAAAAATCTGTCCCGGATATTCTGTTTCCAGCTGCAGCATTTTTTCATGAGATTCAGAATCAATTGCAGGAAGATAAAATTCTGTAATTCCTTTATTCAAAGCCCTCTGAATAGCTTCTTTTCTATCTTCATCAAATTCTTCTGCGTATAAATGTGTATGTGTATCAATCATTTTTCTTAGTATTTTAACAGATCTTCATAAGGATTTTCAAGTCCCAGCAATAGTCCGAATGCCGGCTCTGTTTTTATCCCCTGCTTTTTAAGTTCTATTATTTTTTGTTTAAATTCTTCTCCTTTTTCCTGTAATATTTTGTGTTCAGCAATCATATGGAGATATGCGTTTTGCTGTATTGTAGGTTTATTCTGTCCGAAAATTTCAATGGGAAATTCTTCCAGCATAAAATTCAATGTAATACATTTTTCACCGTTTACTATGGGATATTCCACTTTAACGTCTGCTTCGTAAGGAATAAGTCTGCTAAACATTATATCATCCAGAAAGTCTGCTTCAAATCTTAAATCGACCTCCACAATAATGTCCAGATCACTGCCTTCAATATCAATTTCGATAGGAACAGTTCCTGCTAAAATGGGCGAATAATCCTTCAATTTCTCAAAGAAATAATGTTTTACAAGAACCTGATAAGCTCTTTTCTGTCTTTCATTTCCAATTTTGAGATAATCAATTCTGGTGAAATCAGGCATTTAAAATATTTTATGTTTTACCTTTTTACGCTGAACTTCAATTCTTTGATCCAGTTTCTCCCTGAATTCAATAAACTTTGGATCTTTTTTATCGCTGGTCTTATGTTCCAGGGCTCTCATGATTTTAAAGTTTTCTTTGATAAATTCCTGGGTTTCTTCTGAAAAATAAGATTTTCCGAATTTCTCAAAAATATAATTTACCGCCTGTGTGCTTGGATGAATCATATCTTCCTTGTAAAAACGGTAATCACGCAGATCATCCATCAAAATCTCATAGACTGGCAGATAATGACAGTCTTCAAACAGAGAAATCGATTCATGAATGGCCGTAATTAATTTGGATTTACTTAACTGATTTTCTACCATTCCATCTTTGGTATGTCTTACTGGTGAAACGGTAAAAAGGATCTGAACTCCTTCTTTACAAATATCTTTAAGATCAAGAATCGTCTGATAAATTGAACTTGTAAGCTCCTGGTGAGAAAGCAGTCTTTTCTCAAAAAATTTCTGTGGAATTTTGTGACAGTTGGCTACCAGTTTGTTCTTGGGAAGAAACTCATAGATAAATGAGGAACCATAGGTAATAATGATCCAGTCAGCTTCCTGAAGAAAGGCATTTCCGGTTTCAATAGCCCCGTTTATTTTGTCTAAGGTCTGATGAATATAGCGGGTATCAAAACTGGTATGATGATCCAGAGAAATATATTCTTCATTGTAGGTGATCAGTTCCTCTTCTTCATAAAATGCAGAATCGTGTAATCTATTGATTGCATTATTGATAGAAAAAGGATTGAAAATCGTTCCAAAAGGATTGTTGAGGGTCTGAAGCTGCCCATCCTGAAGCAAATCAGTCATCTCAGAGGCAAAACATGAACCTATTGAAAATATTTTATCTTCAATCTCAATCTTCTTATCTGATCCGGGAATATCAACTTCTGTTCTGAATTTCATTGTATAGGGATTAGGCTGCAGGAAATAGGTTGCAGGTAAATTGCCACCTGCCACCTACCCTCTGCAATCTATATTAACTTTCTCTTCTCAACAAATAATTTGCCAGTTCGATAAAAGGTTTTTTCTTTTCTTCAGGAACATCTATTTTCTGAAGATAGCTTTGCCCTATTTCATTGTGTTTTTCGATCAGACGTAATGCTTTTTCATCTACTTTTGTTCTTCTGAATATCTTTTCTACTCCGTACACTTTATCAACGTTTTCCGTCTTTTTAGAATACCAGTAGTCCAGTTCTTTTCTTTCTTCTTCTGTAGCATGTTCTCTTGCTAACAGATACAGAACGGTTTTCTTGTTTTCATAGATATCTCCGGCATGTTTTTTCCCAAACTGCGCCTGATCTCCAAATACATCAAGATAATCATCCATGATCTGGAATGCGATTCCGATATGTTTTCCGAAATTGAAAATGGCTTTGGCATCTTTAAAATCTGCTCTTGCAATCAAAGCTCCGATCTCAAATGAAGAAGCACTCAAAACTCCCGTTTTATAGGTAATCATTCTGATGTAATCATCAAAAGTAACGTCTTTCTGAGTTTCAAAATTGATATCATACTGCTGCCCTTCACATAGCAGAAGTCCGGTATGGGTAAATATTCTGATACATGCTTTGAAAATCTCAGGCTCAAGATCCTCAAAAAACTTATAAGCCTTCAGCATCAGTCCGTCACCGGAAAGAATTCCCACATTAAGACCATGTAAAGTATGAATGGTAGGTTTGTTTCTTCTTAAAGGAGCTTCATCCATAATATCATCATGGATCAGCGTAAAATTATGGAAAAACTCGATAGCCAATGCCGGCTTAATTGCCTGCTTAAGATCTCCGCCGAACATCTCACAAGCCATCAGCACCATAATAGGACGAAGACGCTTTCCACCGTGGGAAATAATATAATTCATCGGCTCATACAGCTCCGAAGGTTTATCTTTAAAAGTATATTTAGTGATGGCGTCTGCAACAATCTGCTGGTATCTGTCTAAAAATTCCATAAAATCTTTTAATTTGAACAAAAATACGATTTTTCGAGGCTTTA
>JASLCD010000186.1 GCA_030146295.1 Chryseobacterium sp. | reverse complement strand
ATTCTTTGTTCAAAGAAGAATATCTTTTTTGGTCTGAAATGACATCAGGCTGTATAATAAGGTCTGCGACCTCATTATATCTTTGTTTTATAGCTTCTAATTTTGGAATTAATGATTTAGACATTGTAGAAATTTTGTGGGTGCAAAGATAAGGATTATTAATTCAAAATTAAAATTACTGATCAGCATAAATTTTTGAGCACTAGGGATAAAGGGTGCAAAACTGCAAAAAGGTGAATTTACAGATTTACTTATCAGCTATTCTCTACTATTAAAGCCTGCTCTGATCTGGTTTGGAAAGCCTCCTGTCAACCCAATATAAAATAATTCCTACTGCAATAATTCCCACTCCTATAAGGCTTTCTTTAGGATTATGAATAAATGTAAAATAGAGAATATAGATACTGAACAATAGAAAAACAGCCGGAAAAATATGAAAAGCATTCGACTTAAAAATTTTTCTGTCTTTTTTCTTAAGGAAGAATACCGTTGAAATTGCCAGGCTGGCAAAAAGCTGTAAAATAAAAGCTGTGTAAACAAAAATTTCTTTGAAGCTTCCTGTGAGAATAATAACTGCTGCAATGACTGCATGAGCAAAGATAGCTTTTACAGGAATTCCTTTAGCATTGCCCGCTGATAATGGTTTCCAAATATGGGTATGTTTTGCGAAAGCCTGCGTCAACCTTGAACCTACCCATAAATAGCCGCTAATTGTTGCAATCAGCTGCAGAGCGATAAAAATATTGACGATCTTTCCAAAAGCGGGTCCCAACATATTAACAGCAGCTTCTCCCATCACGTCTTCTTTTCCTGCCAATTGGCTCACAGGAGCATGTTTCAGCATAATATAATTCACAAGTATATAGCTTACCGTCACGAAAACAGTTCCAATAATCAAAGATTTGGGAAGATTTTTCTGAACGTCTTTTATTTCTCCTGCGATATAAGAAGCAGAGTTCCAGCCGGTGTAGGAATAGGTAACAAATACCAGAGAGGTAGCAAAGGCAGGAAGCATGATCTCATTTTTCCAGCTGTCACTGAAATTCAGGCTGCTTCCCAACTGTGGGGTTTCTGAGAGTCCAACGCCAAGAATAACCAGTACAATAATAAAGGCTATTTTAATGAAAGTAAAAAAGTTATGAAATCTGCTGGATGCCTTCAAACTAAATGATAATGCAGCTGCAACCAAAAAAATCACAGCTATTGCAAATCCGTTACCGAAAGTATAATCAAATACGGAAAGATATTTTGACATCGCCAGAGCGGCCAGCGCCACAGGAGAGGAAAATCCAATAATCAGAGAAATCCAGCTTATCAGATATCCGAACAGCGGATGATAAGTTTCTTTAAGATAGATAAAATCGCCTCCGTTTCCTTTGAAATGAGAACCTAATTCTGCATAGCAGAAGGCCCCAAATAAAGCGAGAATTCCTCCGATGCCCCATAGCAGGAAAATACTGTAGGTATTGGTAATATCGGACAGCTGAAATCCCAGAGTGGTAAAAATCCCGGTTCCTATCATATTGGAAACGACAATGGCGGCGGCTGTTTTCCAGCCAATCTGATGTGAAGCAGTGCTCATTTAATGATTAAAAGTTAAAATTAAGTCTTCCGAAGAAATAATTCCCCAGTGTTCCCATCTGTACGGGCGCATATTTGAATACTCCATAGTATGAATTTTCATAAATCTGGCGGTCCGGAAAAACATCAAATACATTATTGGCTCCTACTGTAAAGTTGATACTTTTTGTGATATCATATCCCACACTGATATCAGTAACTACTTTTGGAGAAAACTCCTGCACACCTCCAAACGGATAACCGTCTCTTATTACTTTACCAAAATAGGTATTTCTTACGAGAAAATTGAATTTCCCGATTCCATAATTTAATCCTAATGAAGCTTTTGTTTTGGGAGATAGTGTTTCAATAATATTGATTTGATCAGGACCGAAAAACTGATCCTGAGGAGTTTCTAAATTTTCCGGAAAATGGAAATCTGTGATTTTTGTTTCTGTGTAATTTCCGGCAAGATTCATATTTAATTTTCCATTCCCAAGAATCCAGTCATAAGAAACCACTACATCTACTCCTTTTGTTTCTGTATCAATAGCATTGGCAAAGAATCTTCCGCTTTCTACCTTAAACTTGTCTAACCTTGAATCTGTAATATTGCTTGTAATCACAATTCTGTCTTTCACTTTAATCCAGTATCCATCTATAGCGATCGTCAAGTTGTTTAAAGGTTTCAGCGTAAATCCAGCACTCGCGTTGACAGAAGTTTCCTGTCTGAGTTTATCAAATCCAAGAATTCTGGCAGCGTCACTATCGTTGCTGAATATTCCTTTAGTAACAATTTTTGACCCGGAAGTAGAGATATCGGCATAAGAATTATTAAAATACTGCTGTTGAAGCGAAGGTGCTCTGAATCCTGTCCCAACCGCTGCTCTTATTGCATAATTTTTTACAAACTCATATCGTATGGCGAGTTTTCCATTCAAGGTATTTCCGAAATCTGAATAATTTTCAAATCTGGCAGCGGCATCAATATTTAGTTTTTTATCTAAATCATACGAAACATCTGCATACACCGCTGTTGAATGTCTGTCTTTTTTCAAGGCATTGTTTGGAGAAAATCCGATAAAAGATTGAGATCCTCCTGTACCAAGCACTGTTGATCCTTCAGCGGCAACATTTCCGTTGATATCATATTGGGTATAAGAAGCTTCATCACCGGCTTTGATCTGATACTGTTCAAATCTGAATTCTCCCCCGAATGCGATATTGAAACGGTTTATGTTTTTAGAAACATCAAGATTCACCGTATTCTGAAGAAAACTGTGGGCTCCTGCATAAAATCGGGTTGGAGATTTGGCCCCAAGAGAAGCATTGTTGGTATTGCTTACATTATAATTGAAGGTATTGCTTCCGAATGTGTTGCTTAGATCCAATAGCCAGTCATTGATATTATATTTTGCACCTACAGCATAAGAAACGTCATAGACCTGAGACCCAAGAGTCGCCTGAAAACCATTCGGATAAATGGATGATACTACATTGGATGTTTCACTTGGAAGTCTTCTGAAACCAAACCCTTTTCCTTCTTTGATGCTGAAACCTCCAAAAGAATACAGTTTAAATTTGTCGTTAAAAGGATATTCAGCATTAAAAAACAACTGTCCTTGTCTGATCTGGGCATCTCCGATCTGAAAATTAAAATCATCACGAGTTAATCCTCTTTCTTTAATTTTCGCATCATCCGCAGCTCTGGCAGCTTCGGGATCATCTGCAAATGCATAAGCGAAATTATCTCCGAAAATATCTAAATCATGATTTTGAGTTCTTGTAGTTTTTCCTCTGTGGCTCAGTTGCAATGAAAGATTGATATAACCTTCTTTTTTTCCTAATGAAGCTCCGTAGTTGGCTCCTGCCTGGTAGGTTTCACCATCATTTCTCCCGGTCAGTCCGTAAGTAAGGCTTGCTGAGGCTCCTGCATTTTTTTTAAGGATAATATTGATGACTCCTGCAATGGCATCAGAACCGTATTGTGCAGCCGCTCCGTCTCTTAAGACTTCTATCCGGTCGATCGCAATAACAGGGATGGTACTCAGATCTGTTCCTACAGAGCCATTCCCTACGGTATTCTGATAATTTACCAAAGAGGTGGTGTGCCTTCTTTTTCCATTAAGTAATACCAAAACCTGATCTGGCCCCATTCCTCTTAGCGTTACCGGATCAATATGCTCTGTACCGTCTGAAGCAGACTGTCTTACTGCATTAAAAGATGGGATCACATAGTTCAGGAGATCCTGAGCGGTCATTTGTGGAGAGCTTCTCTGGATTTTATCGATGTTGATTACATCTACAGGAACCGGGGTTTCCAGCTTTGTTCTTTTGACATTACGGTTTCCCACAATGATAATATCTTCAATTTGTTTCCCTTTTTCCTCGTTCTCCTGAGCAGCAACCCCAATTACCGCAAGCAATAATACAGCTGTACTTAATTTTTTCATTTTTGTTCTTGCCAATTAATAATACCATTACTGCGCATTTTTTTCGCAGATAAACAAGACTTCAAGAAATGGAATTCATATAAGAATATTGACTTCACTTATCTCCCCCTCAGGGTTGGAATTAGCACCTTTACACTTCTCGAATCGTGCAGGTTGCTAAGGTTTCTTTGGGCCAAATCCCTCCACCTTTCTTGATAAATCTACTGCAAAAGTAGACTAATTTTTTTAATATACAAAAAAGGCAGATCTGCTGTACTGCAAATCTGCCTTTTCATTTACTTCACAATCATTTTTTGAATTGCAGTTCCTGTTTCTGATTTCAGCTGAACCAGATAAGTTCCTGCAGGATAACTTACTTTTACTTCATAAGTTCCGTTTTCTTTATTCAGCTTAAATGCGTCCAGTTTTTTTCCGCCCATATCAAAAATGAAAATCTCTCCGTTTTTTGCTTTGTTAAAAATTAATTTTGCTGTTCTGTTCTGTACCGGATTATCTGCAATCTGAAGAGATAATTTGTTGCTTGTGTTGACATCTGCCGTTGACAAAGAACCTGCATAATTTCCAAAAATCCTGAATTCTCCCGGCTGTAACGTTATTGGTGTCGTAGTGGAAGCTACGTTTGAGATACCGTTATCCATCAGATTCTGCCATTGGCCCGTATAAGGAAAATAAGGAACAACGTTTTGTACTGAGGTGGTGTAATTGGCCAATACGACAACATTCTTTATGCCTGTAGTAATAGCAGTATCGTAAAGGTAAATTCTGGTAATCAGCCCATCAGGATCATTAGTAAGGTTATTGGATTCTATACTGTATGTTTTGGTTTTAAAAATCTGATGTGTATTTCTTATCGTGATTATTTTCGCCCATGTATCATAGATTGCTTTTCTGCCCAAATCCGTATCATATCCCAAGGTAAAAGCAACAGGTTTTTCATCGGTTCGGCATCCGTTACTGATAGTTCCGTCAGCACATCTGTTGATACTGAACTCATATCCCAACTCTCCAAACTGCCAGATCATTTTCGGACCTGGAATGGTAAAGAAAGTTGCTCCGAAAGTTTTCATTCTTTCAAGAGCTGTATTCAGATTTTTAACGCTGTAGCTTCCATTAACTGCTCCATACGTGATGTTTTTAAACATCAGTCTTTCCTCATCATGACTTTCTCCATATCCTACAGCATGCATATTGGTAAAACCATGAAGACTATGATTCATTCTGTCGTAATTGCTGTTGTCTTTATATCCCATTGTATTTTGGTTATAAGGATCAGTTTGTTTATTCCAAAGCATCACTCCTTTTCCTTCTGCTACTTTGTAGTTTGCCCATTGCTGTTCTTCTGCATCAGTTCCCAAATGCTCGAAGATCATGTAAGAATTGGGATCAATAGCCCATTGTCTGTCTGCATAATGTTTCATAATATCAACTCTATCCTGTTGATAGGCATTGGTGCATGTTTCATCATTTTCAGAACAGCTTTGGGTAAATCCTTTTGTCAAATCCCAACGGAATCCGTCTATATGATATTCCGTCAGCCATTGCTGAAGGCATCTTTCAACGTAATATTGAGTTGAAGGACTTGTATGATTAAAATCGTTAAATACGTTGTATGAATGTTTCGGAACCTGATTAAAATAAGGATTGCTTGGAGCTACATCCCCGTAGCCATCTCCATCAGGATCAATATTCCAAAGTCTTACCAGAGGTGAACGGCCTGTTGCATGATTAAATGCTACATCCAGAATGACTGCAATTCCGTTCTGGTGGCACAGATCTACAAATTCTTTAAATTTTTCAGGAGTTCCATAGGCTTTATCCAGTGCATAATGAAAAGAAGTATTGTATCCCCAGGATAGATTCCCGTCAAACTCCATAATGGGAAGTAGTTCTATCGCATTGATTTTTAAATTCTTCAAATAAGAAATTTTATTGATCAGTGACTGCCAGTTCTTTTCCTGTGTAAAGTCTCTTAATAATAATTCATACACTACCAGATCTTCTTTTGCGGGTCTCTGAAAATTGGTTGTCTGCCAGTTATAGGCTGTCTGCCCCGTTTTAAATGTTGAAACTTCAAATCCTTGTCCGGTAGGAAATGCAGGTAAATTCGGATAGGTAGAAGCTGAAATCCACGGATCATCATATGAAGATAAGATTTGCGGGGAGTAAGGGTCTGCTACTTTTCTCAAATCATTCGTTCTGTATTGGAAAGTATAGAGCTGCTGAGGGGTCAGCCCAATCAGTTCAATCCAGTAAAGATCCGGATTGGTTGTATCTCTTTTCAATAAGTATGTGTCATTCACTGCCCAGTTATTGAAACTACCGATCACATGAACAAAACTTTTACCCGGAGCATATAAAGCCAGCCCTACTCTGGTCTGATCTGTAGGGTGATAGTTGATTCCCTGCCTGATCCAGCCTGGTATCGCTTCAGAAACTACATTTCTCGGAACCTGTAAAATAAATGTGGAAGTTTTAGCATTGGATCCCTGCGTGGCAACTAGTTCCATACTGGCATCCTCAGTAACGGTATAACTGTAAGAATAGGATTGTGATGGAGTTGTTGTTGAGTTGACAATAATTCCGTTGGCTTTTAACTGAAATGTTGCGTTGGTATTTGTTGCCGCAGTAATATTGATAGCGTTTCCTGCCGGAACAGAAGTCAGGCTATTGGCCAGTGGATTGGTAAGATTAAGACTTAATGTACCCACGTTCACGAAAATATCCGGTGAAGTCTGGTGGGCCCCTATTTTATCTTTTAATAAAAATCCAAATCTTCCGATGCCTGTTCGCCCAAAAAAGGCAGTCGGTGTAAAAGTCAGTGAATAAGTATCTGTTGCTGCATTATAGTTCAGTTTATTCAGATCATTGGAATTATTCCAGCTTCCATTGGTAGGACAGTCCTGACTGTTCTGATAATTACTGTCAAAAGACCACGACCAGATATAAACTGCATTATTGGAAATTCCCCAGGCTGATTCATCAATCTGATCTCCGGGAACAGTAAGTGTAACGGCATCTGTTTCGTTGAATGGATTTGGGCTGATGGTATAGCTGATCTGTCCAAAAACAGCCATTGCAATCAATAGAAATACAACGGAATAAAACTTTCTCATATCTTATTTTTTATCGAATATAATATTAATTTTTCTTCATAGCGCTTATTTTTGTTCTTCCCTTACTAAATATTTCATTTTTATGGGAAAAAATATATTGAAAAAAGGCTCATGAAAATTTCATGAGCCTCCCAATAAAAGTAATTGTAATGAACTATTTTTTGGACGAAAATATTTGTTCTTGAAATTCGATTAATCTTTTATAATTTTTTTGGAAACAGATTGTCCATTTTTTAATTTTAATTCTACGATGTATAATCCTGATTGAAGTTCAGTCATGTTGATCTGATTATCTGAGAATTGCACACTCATCTTTTGTCCTATGGCATTGATAACGTTTACTTTTTCGATTCCGGAATCTGATTTTACTGTAAGGATTCCTTTGGTTGGGTTGGGATACATTCCTATTACTGCATTATTCAGCTTAATTTCTGAAGTACTTAAAGAAGAGGTTGGTTTAATACATCTCACCGAAGATCCCTGGCCTCTCATAGCTCCGGCCGATGGGTTGGCAATAGTTGATCCGATATATAAATATTTTCCTCCTAAGCTTGAGGTATCGGAGCTCCAGAAATATCCTCTTTGACCTACGAATGTAAATCCTCCTGTACTTGAGCTTCTATAACCTCCTGCCGGCAGTTTCAAATGACTTGCATAAGCCGTTGCCGGGTTTGCAATACCTTCTGCCCCTACTAAAGTGGTCCACTCTGCCTGAGATGGCATTTTCCAGTCTGTCCCGATCGCCTTACAAGGATCTACACCTGCAGATGCATTAGCCTGTGAAGCTGTTGCTACAGCCCATGTATCTGAGCTTGCGAAACCTGCCCACCATTCTGGTGATCCGGCAATGTATGCACCTCCCGCAGCACTTATTCCTTCTGGAGTATTGGGTGAAGGAGCTGGTACAGTTTGGGAATTTCTAAGCTGATGCCCATCGTCCCATCTTCCCCATTGGAAAAGGTCTCCATATGAATTCGCATCGGCAATGGATGAAGCAACCTGTGCACTTCCAAGGTTCTGCTGAAGCCATATTTTCCCGTCAGCACCTCTTACTGTCGCATAAGCAACCTGCTGGCCACGATACATAAAACTCACACAGCCAATATCACCCGCATTTGTTCCTGGATCTGTATTGCTGCATGTTTGTGGATTTACCGTCAGAGAGATTCTTTTTACTTTTGTAGTATTGTCAGAATAAGCCAGCACAAGATAGTTATGTGCTTTATCTATTGTAAGATCATTATATTTTGCTTCTCCATCCGAAACAAAGTCACCTCCAAAGGAAACCCAGTTTTGGGAATCATCTAATTTATAAACTGTATTTCTCAGGAAATTATCATTTTCAAAACGGCTGGCAACCACATAAGGTTTCCCGGATTCTGTTACTGCCAAAGCAATATGCTGAACTTTTCCGTCTGAAAAATTGGCATTTCCAACCTGTACCCAAGAATTGCCATCAAATTTTTTAACATTCAATTTTCTACCTCCTGCGGAGTTGGAAACATAGGCCACATAAATGGTATTAGCCCCATCCAAAGCAATATCAGCATTATACTGTTCTCCTGATGAAGAAGTATCTGCAGCAGCTCCTCCTACCAGGCTCCAGTTTTGTGAAGAATCTGCTCCTGTACTGTTTTGAAATACTTTCAATCCTCCGGAAACATTGCATGTATAAACCATGCCATTGCTTCCGATAACCATTTCTGCAAATTCTGCTCCTCCCGAAAAGCCGGCATTTCCTACCTGCTCCCATGCTCCTGCCGAATATCTTTTTACAGTTCCTGAACCGTAAGATCCATAGGTAAATAGGATATTATCAGAGGATACGGCAGAAGCCTGATAATTAACGGCATTATCGGTAGCATTGGGAAGCTGGGACCACAATGATCCGGTAAAAAGACGAACTTCCATTCCTGACCCCGGATACCCAAGCTGGTTGGTATAATAGAGACTGTTTCCGTTAGGACTTACAGACAATGAGTTATAAGTTGCCGTTCCCGCTGTAATTCCCGCACTTCCTCCCAAATATGACCATGAATTCCCGTCAAATTTCTGAACAGAACCTCTGGCTACAGAGACATCATAATAGGACAGGTAATAATTTCCTGAGTTATCAATAACTAAATTATTAAAACTGCTTCCTCCTGCTGATACATCCTGAATACCTCCAACATTTTCCCATTGCTGAGCATACAGGCAGCTTCCAGCCATCGTCAGTAACGCTAATCCCGTTCTGATTTTCTGTACTGCAAAATGTAAATCTCTAAACATATAAAATATTATTTTTAATTATTCTAAATTTAATTTAATTTTGCGCAAAAGTACCTCTCCTATTTAACCCCGAGTTATCATTTCCGAACTTTCGGTTATCCTGTGAAGGACTTTTACCCTAAGTAAGTTGTACCATGGCTGTAAAATTGTGTTGTATGAGGAAACCATCTAAAAGTGGACTTTTGTTCAGATCCGAAGACATCAAAATCATCATACAGGAAGACCTGTGTCCTGACCAATCCTTCAAATCTCATATACTGGAAGGGAAATCCAGCTTTAATCTTCTTTTTCTGCTGAGTGATGGTATTAATCTGGAAGCGCATGACTGCGGAACCAAATTTTTATTTAAGAAAAACCAATATATCCTCCATTATTCACCTGAAGAAAGTATTGCTGAGCTATGGACAGAAAATCAGGAAATTCTGAGATATCTTCAGATTCAGATAAATTACCAGTATATTTTTAACCTCATCAATCCGGAGCTGAATGGTGAGAATGCAGAAATACTGGAAAATATGACGCACAATAATTTCATATTCCTCCATAAAGAAACGCCGCCGGACATGACTGTTGAAATGCATATGATTGTAAAGGAAATTTTAGGCTACACAAAAAGGGGAATCATGCAGAAATTGTTCATTGAAGCCAAAATTATCAAGCTTCTGATTCTGATCTTTGAGCAGTTCAATGAGAAAAACATATTGGAGTCTACTCCAAAAACCCCTGAAGTGATCAGGAAGTTTATTGATGAAAATTACCACAGAAATATAAAGGCGGAAGAGATCGGAAAATATATTGGTATGAACCAGAATATCATCAGAAAGGAATTCAAGGCCCGGTATCATACAACGATTGCTCATTATATTTCGGAACTCAGAATGCTGAAGGCCAAGAAACTGATCACAGACAAGGAAATTATGATCAAGGAAATCGCCATTGAATGCGGGTATGAATATCTCCAGAACTTTACACGGGCTTTTAAAAAGAAGTATGGCGTATCTCCGGAAAGTCTTAGGAATAACAAATAGAAAAACCGCCTAACGAATTAAGCGGTTTTGTATATGTTGTTTTGCTTTGATATTACTTTTTCAGAATTCAGGTGAAAAAGCAATGACAATCAATTAATGATGATGTCCGTGATCGTGAA
>JASLCD010000183.1 GCA_030146295.1 Chryseobacterium sp. | reverse complement strand
GTTGTAATCGTTTAATTTTTACAAATATATAAAAATTTAAATTGAAATGAAAAAAACTTTTTCAATCATATCTATTTTCAGCTTATTGATTTTCAGTAACTTAACTATAAACTCTTGTGGAAGCAGAGAAGATACAGTGAGCTGTTTCCCTAATAACCCCATTAATGTATCACTTAATCTAAACCTGCCTGCCTACTATGCTTTGAACAATATTAACGGCTGGATTTATGTGAATGAGCAGCAGTCCGGAACCAGAGGACTGATCATCGTTCGGACGGCGAACGGATTTAAGGTGTACGACAGGAATGCTCCTCACATTTGCCCTGATAATGATACGACTTTGGAGGTAAAGGACAATATTGCTATTATCTGCCCAAAGGACAATACACGATGGATCTTAAGCACAGGACAGCCGGAGTCAGGAGCTAAAACATCTCTGCCTCCTAAAACCTATCCTTACAATTATGATGCTCCCAGCAAAACTTTAAATGTTTATTATTAGAATATAAAAATGAAAATCGTTATACAAAGAGTCTCCGAAGCCAGTGTAAAAGTAGACGGAAAAATTGTTGGTGAAATCGCAAAAGGAGTCATGCTGCTGGTAGGAGTGGATGAAAATGATGAAAAAACAGACGCGGACTGGCTTGTACAGAAGGTTTTGAACCTAAGAATCTTTGGAGATGAAGAGGGTAAGCTTAATCTTTCTGTGAAGGACATTTCCGGAGAAATCCTTTGCATCAGCCAGTTTACTTTGATTGCAGATTATAAAAAAGGCAACCGCCCGTCATTCATAAAAGCGGCAAAGCCTGATAAAGCTATACCTCTTTTCGATTATTTTAAAGAAGAAATGGCAAAATCAGGATTAAAGACGGAAAGCGGAATCTTCGGAGCAGACATGAAAGTATCCCTGATTAATGACGGACCTGTCACCATCGTAATGGACTCGGTTACAAAATGCTAAATGATAAAGATGAGCAACAAAAATATAGTCATTGTCTATCTGGCAATTACTTTAGTTTTTCTGTTTGGAATAATATTAAGTCTGAACAACTATACCTTCGCAGGATATTATATTGATAAAATAATTAACTGGCTTTGGCTGCTGATGACCATTTTTATCATTATCTGGTTTTGGAAGAAAAAAGTGATTAAAATATACTTTGGCCTTTTAATCTCAGGAATTATCCTTAGCATTTTACCCATGATGATCCCATTTTATGGCATTCTCCTTTACTTTTCAACCCTTGGCTGTGACCAGCGAATTCAGCTGGATGATACCTACAGAATGGAGAGAGGGCGTCCGGGGGCACTGTACAATCCGCTTATCACAATTTACAAGAAAGAAGGAATCTTTGAAAAACAAATCTCAAGACTTCCCTATTCAAACATCATAGAAAAGACAGTGCAGCCATCTCAAGATACTTATCTGGATGGTAAAAAACTGCCGATCCAAAAAGCTAAGCTCATCAGTGTCAACCAGGACAGCATTGGTATTGAGTATCAGATTATGAATAAAAATAAATTGATGTATCATAAGAACCGAGTCAACTGGTTTGATGACTTTTAAAGAATCAACTTATTCCTTTTAACCATACCATTCAGTGATCCTGGATGGTATTTTTTTATCAAGTAAGTCCATATGCAGTATTGAATGGTTCTTATCATCCTGTTTAAAACGTACGAGGTTTGTTATAAAGATTGATGAAAGTCCTTATACAGAAGGAAAGAATAAAAAACAAAAAATAAATTCACAAAAACGTGATTTGTTTTTATTTTATTATTATTTTTGAAATAAATCAAAACTGATTTACAACCATTTAACAAAATCGTATGAAAACAAAAATCAACCTTTTCGCATTGTTTGCGTTCTGCTCAGCCCTGTCTTTTGGTCAGGACAGCCAGCCCAAAGCAGACCATGATCAACATTCAATTATCTATGTTTGCTTTTCAAAAGGCATTAATTCGGAAAAAACAGCATTCAGCAGAAATGCTGATCTGGAAAGATTTTCAAGAGAAAATAAAATTTCATTTAAGTACGATCTGGATTTTACAGACAGCAAACTTGATGAAATGGCCAGAAGCAGCAAAGCAATTGGCAATTCGGGAGAATCTGTAGAAAAACTAAAAAGAATTTATAAGGCAGACCTGCCTCTTCAAAATGAAGAATCCACTCAGAAAATCATTCACAGTCTTGAAAGATTTCCCGAAATAGAATATGTATCCGTAATGAGCGCTGCTCCTATTGAACCTCCACTGGTAAATGCTTTTGTAGCAACACCGGATCTGGAAACCCTGCAGACTTACCTGAATGACAATCCGGGAATCAATGCAAAATATGCATGGTCAAGAGGAATCACTGGACAAAATATTCGGGTAAGGGATGTTGAGTATGGTTTTTACAAAACTCATGAGATGCTGACTAACCAGAACTCTATACAGCTTGAGCCTGGTTATTCTCCGAATGCAGGACTAGCCAATAATAATTACCGAGACCACGGAACTGCTGTGGTAAGTATTTTAGGTTCAATAAAAGATAATATCGGACTTACTGGAGCTGCCTACAACACTTCTGAAATAAAAGGATATATGGAGTGGACAACTGTGGGATATAACAGAGCTTCTGCTGTGAGCAGATCTATCAACGCTTCGCAGGCAGGTGATATTATTCTGTATGAAATGCAGACTGGCGGTAAAGACGGCCAGTATTGTCCTGCTGAATACGATAAGGTGATCTGGGATCTTACCAAAGCAGCTACGGATTCAGGAATCATTATTATTGCTGCCGCAGGTAACGGGAATCAGAATCTGGATGATCCGTTTTATGCAAGTTATCTTGCCAGAGGAAACAGCGGTGCTATCATTGTAGGAGCAGGATCTCCTAATACTACGCATTCAAAATTAAGTTTCAGTACTTATGGAAACAGAGTGGATGTTCAGGGTTGGGGAAGCAGTGTTATGGCAGCAGGTTACGGATCTTACGCGAAGTATGATAATGATAACAACAGAACATACAATTATTTCAGTGGTACAAGTTCTGCAACGCCTGTGGTGTCTTCTGCAGCGATATTGATCCAGTCTTTCTATCGTCAGACTACGGGTCAGTATTTGACACCAGCTGCCATGAAAAATCTTTTAATTTCTACAGGAATTCCTCAGGGAGGCACTGTAACGGGTCAGAAAATTGGACCGCTTCCTAATGTAAAAAATGCAATCGTACAATTGGAAAGTAAATTTGTTACTCCTGTTAAAACATTATCCCCGCTGGAAGTTAAAATTTATCCTAATCCATCCAGCAGTTCTATTGCGATTCAGAGTAATGAAGAGAAAAGGCTGGATATTGAGATCATCAACCTTCAGGGGCGCACTGTGATCAAAAGTTCGGTTTTACCTGCTGAGAAAATTGATATTTCACAGCTTCCTACCGGACAATATATCATTAATATCAATGAAGGTCAGAGAAGAGTTGTTGAGAAACTCACAAAACTATAATTCAAAGAAAAGATTTTTAGACCATTTTACTTCACATCAAACCCTCTTTCAGATACTGGAAGAGGGTTTTTTATGATGAGTTTTTATCCGTTTATTTTGCAGGAACGCTGTTGAAATTAAGTGCTACTTTAATATTCATATCTGAAGAAGTCTGATTCTTCAGTTCATAAACCGTTCTTACGGTTAATCCTGAGCTTTTTACAATTTCATCCAGAAATCCGGTATCGTTCAAATCCAGATTCACGCTGGAAGAATTGGTAGAGATATTGGAGCGTGATGCTACCAGCCTTTCTCCTGTTCCGTTGGATGAAACATATATTTTAACCGTTTTGAATGCACTCAGATTTCCTCCTGAAGGGGATGCAACAGAAATTTTAGCATCTGAAATTCTTACATCTTTGATCTTTGCATTGTTGTTACCTCCGAACCATGTCTGTACATTGGTAGCGGTTGCAGTGGAAGAAACTTCTTTGTCTGCAGGAACACCTGTAGACACTAAAACATTCGTTGTGTATGGAAATGTATTCTGAACCAGCGACTGTACGGTTCCGCAACTTACGAGTACAGCTGAAGCGGCCATTGCTGTTAGAACTATATTTTTCATAATTTTAAATTTTAAACTTCAGAATTTAGTTTGCAGAAATTGTACCAAATTGATTTGGTGTTATTCTACTGTTATGGTAAAACTTCCCTTTGTATTTCCGGATGCCATATTACTTTTACCAATAATGAGCCATACTTCCCCTTTCCCTGGAGTCTCATAAGTAATTTCTCTTCCGAACGGGCCGTCATAGTCTCCATTAGGAAGTTTGATCTGGTTGAAACGGATATTGAAATCTTTTTCTTTGGTTGAAATTTTTGCTTTAATATTCGGGCGGTCGTAATGGGTAAGTTTTAAGATCAGTTCCTGATCATCTTTTTTAAATTCTTCACCCAAAGTGAAAGGAAGCTGCGTAGCATCTGCTGTTCTTATGATCTGCCCTTCTTTTTCATTTCTCATTACCCCTTTACGCAGAACTTCTTTGGTAACCGGAGCATTGTTAATGATTGAATCTCTTTTTCTCACTGCTGCAGAATCCGCTTTCATAACGGAATCCGGCATTTCTGTAACAACTGCAGAATCTTTACTCTGAACACTTGTCACAGCAGGTTCTTTCTTACAGGCAACAATAATCAACGGAATCAACAATAAGCTTTTTTTCATAATAATTAATTTTAAGAATGTACCAACATATCATTCTGGTGAGTTCTTTTAAATGCTAAAACTGTTCCAATCCTATTGATGATTTATTTTTCCAGCTGCAACTCTCTTTCATGATGGGTTTCAACCCATTTAAATGTAAAATACATAAAGTTGAGCATTATTCCCATCAAAAGAGTAACTCCCCATGTCTTGGTGTACTCCAGCGGATAGATGAACCGTACTACAATATCGGAAAACAGACCAAAAGGATTATTGAGCACATCCCAGCTGTTCCACCTCAGGAATCTCCCCAGATACACTCCAAAGCTGCTCACGAAAAGAAAAAAGATAATAACTCCGGTGATGCTATTTTTTTTGCCATATTCAGAAAGTCGTTTTTCAATATCATTGAGGCTTATAAAACCGCAGATCAGCCCTGTCCAGGCATAGGAAAGAATAACAATCAGGTCATACCAGATCGGCACATGGCTTCTTGCTTTCAGATGAAAGAGGTCTGTAAGGATATAAGGTGAATTGGGAAAAAACAAAATCCAGATGATAATAATAAAAATAAGTGAAATTTTACTTTTGATATTAAAAGCAAGAATAAAGGAACTTAACAACAAAGGAATCCACGCCAGAAACAGGTTCCAGTTGAGAAATAAAAACACTTTTGTATCACTGATATAGTATCTGAAAACAGAGAGACTGAAACAGAATACAGACATCAATATAAGCAGCATATTGATTTTAAATCTTGAGGAAGCAATAATTTTTTTCATGACCTGCTATTGAATGGTTTGATAATAAATAATCTTTGAAAGGAACGTTTTGGAGGTTTCTCTTTTCACTTTTGTATGCAGAATCTTTTTAAGTTTCTGGTTATTTTTTTCGTCCGCATACTTCAACAACGCTTTTTGGCTGAAATTGACAGAGGTTAAGTGATAATTGACTGCAAAGTCTTTTCTTTTCATGTTCTGTGAAGTTATAAAACCTCCCCAATTGAAATAACTGCAGACTAAAATGGTTCCATAAAAATACCAGATCATTGTATTGACCAGAAATATGTTTCTTTTCTTCTTTTGAATTTTAATAAAGGTCAAAACCAATCCGACTATTGATAAAATAAGGAAAGCAAAAACCCCTAACCTTTTATAAGTAAATGCATAATTCACGATATACTCATAATTTTTAACGGCTGCTGACAGGACAAGAATGACATTAAGGAAAATCCAGATTTTGGCTAAGATTTTCAATAACCCTGCTTTAGGATCAAAATTAAATCCGGCTTTAAAGTAAAACATGGTAACGAGAATAGCCATTACAATAGACATGATTACAGCATTCACTCTTTCATGGGTTTCTTCGGAAAGCTGAACAGGGGTTTTTACAGCTTCATAAAACTGCTCATAATTGTAAGTAATAATAAAGAAGATCAGCAAAATATTCAGCAAAACAAAAGAAACCACTCCACTCATTCTTTCGGCATCAAGATCAAGAAAAGAATAGGTAGCCTTTGGTGTCCGGGAATCTTTTTGAAAATCATTATCCAGAACATGATTATTTTTGTAAATGAATTTTTCCACAGCATAGTTCCAGTAATTAAAGGCAATAAAAAATCCTAATACAGAAAGACAGAATATCTGCCATAGATTAATATCCAATTCATAGTCTGTGAAAAGGGCGGCAAAATGATCACTTCCCACAGAATAAATTCCGAAGAAGACGGAAACCAGCACCAGGGGAATCAAAATGAAGGCGAGTGTCTTTTGCCAGAGCCCCGGAACATTCTTTTTGGGCAGCCATTCATCAAAACTGAAAAAGCGGCAGAAAGAGGTAAGGCCGTTCATGATAAAGACAGGAATCAAAAAGAGAGTTTTCAATCTCCTGTTTTTTGATTTATATCCCAATAAAAGCAATGAGCTTGCTACTGCAATAAAGGATGGAAAATCTCCATACCAGGCAAATGCAATACTGGATAAAATACTGGTTGCCGATAGTGCATACAAAGTTCCGGTTTTATTTTTTCCGGGAGTTTTAAAAAGGGTTAATACTGTGTAGATGATTCCCAGAATTCCCAGGTTCAGTCCGACATCCTGATCATAGAAGACAATGACAAACAGGATGGTGGTAAGAAATATATAGTGATGTGTTTTCATGAGATTTGAATATTTAAAAGATTAAAGGGATTAAATTTTGAGAACCTCATCGATCCAGGTAAACTGTGTTATTATATAGAGGTATAAGACTGTTACCGGAATATTGACAAGCAGGAGGAGAACTGAATTACCGGATGCTTTCTGGTCTGAAACATCAGTAAGATAGATTATAAGCTCATGCAGAACAATCAACATATTGATCACACCGGTTACAAGTACATAATAAAAGCCAAGCTCAATAAAAAATTCTGCTCTTATCAACCAAAATGCGACCAACAGAAGCGTTCCCAACAGAAACGAAAGGATGAAAGACCTCTTCCCAAGCGGGCTGAATTTTATTTTTCCCATCTTCGCTACATTTTAATAAAGAACAGTAGTCTCTTTCTGCTGAATAAAGTCTTTCACATGCTCGAAATTCTGCCATAGTAATCCTTCAAAGTCCCAATGGTGGAAGGTTCTCATACTCTGTCCTTTTTTATAGGCTTTGATATAAATCTTCATATATTCCGGCAGAATAATTGTTCCTAATATGATTGCAGCCAGAAGGTGTGCATTGAGTTTGCCATTTCCTAAAAGAAGAAACTGCATAGCAATTTCATCTTCGAAGTGGGTTCCACAGCCGGTAATCAAGTGGTGAACATCATGGTTTTCCATTTTGGGAATCATTGAAAATCCATGTTTTCTGTAAAACTCTCCAAGCTTTCTCCCCAGAGAGTCTTCCTGAAACTCCAGCAGCTGCTTTTCATTGAACTGCCATTGTCTTTTTTTCTTTTTAAAGTATTTTCTGTATAATTTTTGAGTTTTGTCGTACACAAAAAGCAGAAACTGAACGCGCATTTTTTTCATAATGTATTTATTTTAATGTAGACTATTAAGTCCAATGACTGTATAGAGAATGGCAATGGGTATATTGATCAGAAGGATCCCAATAGCTTTCAGGCATTCGTTCAATCTTGATCTGTATATGAAACCATAGATCAACAGCCCTAGTATCGCCAGTAAGTTCAGAAACGTTCCAAAAATAAGCAGCATGTATCCCCCTATTGCAAATTCTTCCATCCTTGTTGTCAAATACCCAATAAGACACATGCTCCCCAACACCCAACATACTGCAAACAGAGACTTACCGAAGTACAGAATTTCCTGCCCTTTTACCATTTTTTGATGTATTATTTCTGAATCTTTCATTATCTAGATTGAGTAAGCAAACGCAATTTTAGTTTCCGGCAAATGGACTTCCGAAAATCCCTACCGCCAGTTCGATCCAGATCACCGCAAGAGTCAGCAATGTGAAAATACAGATCAGAACTTTCTGATTTTGTTTCTTGATTTTGTTTCTGACCAGATTGATCAAAATAGCTGTTGCAAAGAGTAAGGTTCCTGCTATCAGAAAATCTGAAGCCGACCAGTTTACTTCTTCAGAAAATAGATTCCCAAGCAATGGAATACATAGTAAAACCAGTGGAAGGGCGTAGATGGTGACTGTTTTTTGTTTTTGTGTTATCATTTTATTTAAATTTAAATTATAAAGTACTTTGTAATTCAAAGTTTATTTTCAAAAAAATATAAGACTATCGTCCCAATAATTTTTCAAGGCCATCCAAATGTTCGGTAAATGCCTGTCTTCCACTTTGTGTAACACGGTAAGATGTTTTAGGCTTCTTCCCAACAAATTCTTTTTTCACTTCAATATATCCGGCTTTCTCCAGTGCATTGCTGTGACTGGCCAGATTTCCATCCGTAATTTCCAGCAGGGCTTTCATTTCTGAAAAATCAACCCAGTCGTTGACCATAAGAACGGACATTATACCCAGTCTTACACGGCTTTCGAATTCTTTATTGAGTTGGCTGATTTTGATCATTTTACTTTATCTTATTTGTTCTGAAGCAGTCTTCTATAACTGGAACAGTCTTTCCTTTCATTAATCTCCACAATCACAAAATCATGGTCTCTGATATCTTCTTACTTTATTATTCTTCTTTCTTCATCCGAAAACAGGTACAAAAATAAGAATTATAACCCTTGTCTCCTTTGCCGGCGCTATTATTTATGCCATCTGAGATGGTTTTCTAAAATCTAAAAACAGAAATTGTTTCCATATCCAGATCGCTCCTATGCTGATAATGAAGGATAACAATCCCACCAACCATAACCAATATCCCATTAAAAGATCTTTTCTTTCTGAATAAAATTTGGCTGCATCTATCAGATGAAGTTTCTTATTTATATGCAGGGCACTTAATTCTTTTTCTGTATCAAAAGTTTTGACCTCATCTGTTTTGGTATTTACCAAAAAGTACTTATCATCAAATGTTTCACCAAAGATCTGATTCCTATATTCTTCAATTTTTGAAACCTCTGAAACCAATATCAATCCACTTTCTTTGCTGATATTCGCCTGCTCCGGCAAGTCTATAAAAAGCAACTGATAATTATTTTCCAAAGGAACATACCATGCATCTCCAATTCCAATATCTATATTTTTATTTTCTGATACTATAGACATTCCGATTATCCCGCAGATATAGAATGTGTAAAGTCCTACAAAAGGAGCTACAAATGCCAATATCATTTTGCGTCTCCTTCTTTCTTTTTTGCTGATAAAGTAAGTGAGAACACAACCTGCCACAGCACAGACAAAGCCTAAAATAAAAAGGATGAACAAGTGGATTCCTATTACAAAACCTATTCCCACTATTGATACTTCTTATGCATAATCAATCCGTAAACGATATGCAGAATTCCGAAACCGACTGCCCAAAAAACTAAGCCCCAACCTAAGACGAATAAAGAAATAAGTCCTAAGACAATCTCAAAATATCCCAGATACTTTATGTCCGTTAATGTATATCGTTCTGCCGAAACCAATGCCAGCCCATAAAAAATCAATGTTGCCGGCGCAATGAAGACAAAAAGATGGTGGTAAAGAAGAGCAAGACAAAAAACTCCTCCCGCTATTAAAGGAACTGCAAAAGTAATCAAAAGCCGTTTTGTAGTGGCATCCCAGATCTTCAACCCCTTCTTTCTGCTTTTATTGGCAGTGAAAAGATATCCGCTAAGGACCGCAACCACCAGAATAACAAATCCTATCAGAACAAGCTCTTTAACCAGTGCGGGACCAAAAACGTTTCTGTCACCGTCAAGATAATTGATGCCTTCTCTCTGAAAAACAAAGTACACATATACAGCTCCAACAATTGCCGCTAATCCGGCAACCACTCCGGACAACCCACTTAAGGAAATAAATCTGGAAGACCGCTCCATCATGGAACGGATATGGGATAAGTCTTCGTGATAGTTTTTTTCATTCATAAAAAGAACTTTGAATTACAAAGTTAAAATTTATTTTTAATCTGCCAATTATTTATTTTAAATTTTGATGATAATTTTCCTTCTTACTTATGCCTCAAAAGAGAACCCCGCTAATAGCGAGGTTCTCAAGATATATTAAAATTTGTTGTTTTTTTATAATGGATTCTGAACAATCAGTGGATTGGCATTGATCTCCGATCTTGGAATCAGGAATTCCCAGCGTAAATCTGTACTGGCAACAGTCATTATACCATTAGTAACTACTGAAGAATGATTTGCTCCCGTTCTATCTAATCCTTGGTTTAGTCTCTTCAGGTCTAAGAATCTGAAACCTTCTCCCCACAGCTCAATTCTTCTTGTATTAAGAACTTCAGTGATATATGCTGCCCCTGTAGCTGAGGTCCCTACATAATCATCAACTTTATCACCCGTAAATCTTTTCTTACCTAATGTATTTAATGCCAATTTTGATCCTGCTTCGTCCCCTAGTCTCGCCAGAGCCTCAGCTTCAATAAGATACATTTCTGCTACCCTCATATAAGGAACATCCACCCTACTGTCTGCCTGGCTTGCGGCAAGGAACTTCTGGCTTGTATATGGGAATTTAGAATATGTAACAGGCAAATTCAGATTGGTGTGTGCTCCTGTCGGGTCAAAATTATTGATTCTAACATCATTTTTATTGAGGAACAGTTGATATAATTTAGTATTGATCGCTTTGGGAGCCTGACGAATATTAGTTGAATTAAAGTTTCTTGACATATAAGCCCCAAAATTAGAGAATGAATCTCCCTGATCCGCTATAATTGTTGCCCCCCACATCCATTCACTGTTTCCTGCCAGGTTGTTAAATCCTGCAGTATAAGCAGTTTTATCCATTAAATCAAATCCCACACGTGCTGATTGAGCTGCAGCTACTGCAGCAGCATAATTCCCTTGTGTTAACGCAATTCTTGCCTTCAGTCCTAAAACCACTTTATCATTAAAATGGGACTTTGTAGCTCTTGTTCCTCCTGCAAGTCTTGTAGATGCTTCATTAAGATCTTTACCAATCTGAGTATACACTTCTTCAACTGTATTTCTCGCTAAAGGAGTTTCATCTGCAACTAATCTGATAGGAACTCCAAGTTGAGTATTGTTTGCACCCGGAACATATCTTTTACCATAAATCTGAACCAACATATAATAACTGAATGCTCTGAAAGCGTATGCTTCTCCAATTGCTAATTTAATTGTAGTCGCATCAGCTGCAGTAGGTGCCGGAACTGAAGGACCGTTAGCAATAACCAGATTTGCATTTCTGATCAATGCATAGTAAAACTGATATGGATAAAAATCATTAGATCCATTATCATTTACCTGATCCTGCCATCTTACAGTCGAAATATACCACCCGTTTCCAGTGGATGGAAACACCAGGTCTTCTCCCAATGCATCCATCATAATCATAATTCCTCCTTCACCATTCTGCCCCTGGCTTGAATTTTGTCTGGAATACATATCCCTATGCATTCCGTTGATAATTGCCATAAGGTTGGTAGCACTTGAGTAAGCAGCTTCTTCAGAAACCGCAGTCGTAGGATCTGTTTCAAGATAATCACTCTGGCATGAAACCATTCCTGTAAAGACTGAAAGAACAACAGCCCATTTAATATATTGCTTTTTAAAATTTTTCATACTTACTTTTTTTAAAATGAAACATTAAATCCTATGGTAATAATTCTTGCCGGAGTATATCTGTTTGATGCAGTCCCGCTAAAGGACTGAGCAGGCTCCAGCCCTTTTCTTGCTGTTTTACTCCATAAGTTTTCACCGGAAACAAGGATTCTTACTCCTGAAACTCCAAGCTGAGATAAAGTTTCCGGAGTAAAGCTATAGCTTAAAGTAGCTTGTCTGAAGGTAATGAAATCTGAACTTACCAACCATCTTGACGAAGCCGCGTTTGAACTCGTATATGTTATTGAATTTAAAGCAGGAACATCAGTAATCTGTCCAGGGGTTGTCCATCTGTCTAAAATATCTGTACTTAAAGCTCCTCCCTGTGCATAGCTTGACATTAATGCAGCATAGTTGGAATCATATGTTTTTCCACCTAGCTGATAAGTAAACATTGTTGATAATGACCATTGTTTATAGGTAATGGTCGTTCCAAAACTTCCGAACAGATCAGGAATTGCTGTTCCTGAATAGTCATACTTTGCTTTATTAAAATTGGTAGTAACCTGGGTTCCATTCACGGTTCTGATATCAGCAGCCGTTGTATTTGCATATGTATCAGCTACCAGGAATAAAGGCGAACCATCTGCAGGATCTACTCCATACCATTGCCTCAACCAGTAATCATACACTGAATGTCCCACAGAGACTTTTTTGGTTCCACTGATAAGTTCTGTAATTCCATCAGAAAGTGCTGTAATCTGATTTTTAAGCGTTGATGCATTCGCATTGATATTCCATGTAAAATTTGGGGTTTTAATTACATCTGCATTAATGCTGAATTCAAATCCACGATTGTACATTGTACCAATATTTCTGTATATAACACTATTGGGAACACCCCCAGACACAGGAAGAGGAACAGGGAAGATCAGATCTTCAGTAATCCTGTTATAATATTCTACAGATCCTGAAATTCTGTTATTTAAAAAGCCAAAATCAATTCCTACATCAGTCTGTTTATTGGTTTCCCAGGTTATAGAAGGATCTGCCAAGAATCCAAAAAGAATTCCTGGTTCCTGAGCATTATTGTAACCCAAAGTATAGGTACTTTTATACATATAATAACTGTCTGTTCTGTCATTTCCAACTTCTCCGTAAGACCCTCTAAGCTTCAGATCACTGATCAGATTCGAGTTGCTCAGGAAATCTTCTCCTTTCAGTCTCCATCCTGCACCAAGAGACCAGAATGAACTCCATCTTACATCTTTACTAAATCTGGATGAAGCATCCCATCGAATAGATCCTGAAAGTAAATATTTTGATTTATAATCATAGTTCAATCTTGAGAATACACTTTCTTTTCTATAATTATCTGTATAGGAAGTAAGAGTAGACGGAGTTACAAAATTCACCAGTTCATCATTATTGTCCACAACCTGCCCTGTTTTATATCCATACATATACTCATACATATATTTATAATTTTCATGCCCTAAAAGGAATTCAAAATTATGATCTCCGAATTTTCTTTTATAATTCAGGAGCTGGTTCCAGGTAATGGTCTGTTCAGTAAAGTTATACTTTTCTGCTGAACCTCCGGGAGCTGCATCTCCTATAATTCTGTTCCCATAAGTACTTCTTCTGTTGTTTCGGATATCATATCCTACATTGGTGGATAAGGTAAGATAAGGATCTACTTTGATTTCAGCATAGGCTCTGGAAATGATATAGTAATTTTTTGAAAGGTCTTTATTCAAAAGTGTTTCCTGAATAACATTTCTTCCTGCAGCGGCATCAGCGCCTCTTGCACTTCCCGGGTCATATATTACATTACCTGCATTATCATAAAGTGTAGCAAATGTAACCGGATCATGAGCATAAGGACTGTAAATTGGCCCCATTGTTCTTGTCCATCTGTAAGGGTTAATATAAGCAGAATTATTATCTACTCCATCTACAGAATTGTTTCCGTTGGAAGACACTCCACTGATACTTGTTCCTAGTTTCAACCAGCTTTTCACCTGGGAATCTACTTTCAATCTTGCTGTAAATCTTTCAAAATCTGATTTTATAAGGTATCCTGTTTCATTGGTATAGCCAACGGAAGAAAAATAAGTCGTTGTATTGCTTCCGCCACTGTAGTTCACTTCATAATTATGTCTGAAACCTGTATTCATCAAAGGTTTTTGCCAGTCTAAATCTGTATATTTTAATTTTGCATCCGGGTTCAACACTCCATTCACTACCAATTGATTATTGTCCACATTAAAAACATTGGTTTTCAAAACTCCCGAAATCAATTGTGTTGTTGCGTAAGTATTAGCATCAGCAATGGTTGTACCAGGCAGCGAAGTCATTCTTCCATTTCTGATGGATTCCCATATGAGAGGATAATACTGATATACATCTACCCTGTTATATTCGGGAATAGATCTTCCCACTGCACCTGTGCTCATACTAAAATTAAAGGAATCTTTTCCTCCCTTTCTTCCTGATTTTGTAGTAATCAAAATAACACCATTAGCCGCTGCAGAACCATACAAAGAGGTTGAAGCAGCATCTTTAAGGATATTAAATGATGCTATATCATTGGGATTAATGGCAGAAAGAGATCCTGTATAAATTGTACCATCCACCACATACAAAGGAGAGGTTGTAATACCATAAGAACCGATACCACGGATCTGGATACTAGGTGAACTTCCGGGCTGTCCTGTTGCTGTACTTACTTTAATTCCGGCACTGGCTCCGTCCAAAGCCTGTCCGATACTCGTTATAGGCCGGTCTGCAAATTGTTTAGCTTTTACTTCGGTATTGGAACCTACCATAGTTTCCCTTTTCTGGCTACCATATGCCACCACAACGATTTCATCAATCTTAGTATCCTGAGGTATGGTATCACGTTTTGTCTTTTGGGCCTCCACCATATGCCCTCCTACAAAGAACAGCACAGCGGTACTCAATAATAATTTCATTTTCATATTTAACACATTTTAACAGTATGAAAACAAATATATATAATAAAAAGTATTAAAAACACAAAGAAACTACCAATTTAATTAACTTTAAACAATAGGATAATAAAATTAATGAAAATTTGCTTTTTTATAAAAAAAATAAACACATTTAGCTAAAAATACCAAATAATAAAAATACAGTTTTATATAAAAAATGTTAATTTAACATCAAATTATCAACAAAAAAGCCATTGAATTATCAATGGCCTGTATTTTTAAAACAAAATATAATTATTTCGCTCTTAATCTTTCTTTAATAGACTCAATATTTTTCTTAGCTGAATCCTCCAGAATAAGACTGGCACTCATATGGATTCTGGCAGGCATCAACTCATTGAAATGATCTGTACCTTCCCATGAAACTTTTTTTATCAAAGCTAGCGCATCACTGCTTCTTGAAGCTAAAGTCTGTAAAAATTCCTCCAGTTTTTCATCCATTTCCTGAATAGAATCTGAAACGGAATGGTAAATATTATGCTGCTCAGCCCACTCAGCAGATCTGAAGTCTGCATCAATAGCCATGGCAGAGAATTGTGACTTTCCTATTTTTCTTTCTACGTAAGGTCCTATTACAAAAGGTCCTATCCCAAGATTGATCTCGGTAAGTGCCAAAGCTGAATCTTTTGTTGCAAAACAATAGTCTGCCCCACAAGCAATTCCAACTCCTCCGCCTGTTGTTTTCCCCTGAACTCTTACGACTACAATCTTCCCGCAGTTTCTCATTGCATTTAAAACTTTTGCAAAACCGCCAAAAAACTGTGTGGAAGCCTCCAGCTCTTCAATCGCTAAAAGCTCATCAAAACTTGCTCCTGCGCAGAATGCTTTCTCACCAGCACTTTTAACTAAAATAGCTTTCACCTCATCTTTCGCTCCTTCTTCAAGAATGGTTTCTGCAAGTTTTTCTAAGATGGCTCCCGGAAGTGAGTTGCTTTTAGGTGTTCCGAAACTGATCTCAGCAATATTATTTTTAATTTCCGATGCTACAAATTCGCTCATTTTTATTTTTATTGGATTCTTACAAAAATACGAAATACAGCTCTTTCAGAGAAACTTAAAGATAAGAATTTCCATTAAAAGGATTCTTTTATACGATTCCCTTTACGTAGAAATACGGAATCTTCAATTTGGTATTTTCTACTCTAGTACTCCCCTGTTATTAGTCGTTCCTTTGGCTTAGAAATAATAACCAAAGGCGGAATCTGAAAAGCCCATCAAAAGAGTAAGAGAATTTAAAACTAAAAAATCATTACCATGGAAGAGTACATTGGAATTGTAAAATTATTTGCAGGAAATTTTGCGCCTAAAGGCTGGTTGTTTTGCGACGGAAGCTTATTAAGTATTTCGAGAAACTCTGCTTTATTTTCTATTTTAGGAACAACCTACGGCGGAGATGGGATCACAACTTTCGCATTACCTAACTTAAAAGGGCGTGTCGCATTGGGTGCAGGAAATGTAAATGCCAACGAATTCTATCCTTTGGGAGTAGTAGCTGGTACTACACAAAATACGATTCTGACTTCAAACCTTCCAAGCATAGGAGCAGGATTTCAGATGAAAGTAGTGAATCAGAATGCAAATTCAGCAACCCCAACGGCAGCATCTTCTCTTGCTATTACCGGAATTCCAAATGGCAGAAATTTCCAGGCTGTACCAAGTTTTATTGATGCAGATCCTGACACGACCATCAACGCCAAGTCTATTTCATTTATAGGACAAAACCTTCCTGTGAATAATATGCAACCTTATCTTGGATTAAACTATATCATCTGCGTCGAAGGCATATACCCTTCTCGTGGCTAAAACTTATTCAATAACCTAACATTTAAAATACCAATCATGAAAAGCACTACTTTTTTAACAATCTGTAGTCTGCTCATTTCAATTTTTTCATTTGGGCAAACCAGTACAGAGACTTTTGAAACAGAATCTGCAGGAAGCACAACCTTTACAGATAATGGAGTTATATTTAATATCATTTCCAATTCCTCCACGTTCAAGGTAGGAGTATTTCCTAATACGGGATGGAGTGGCACTGCAAATGACAACAGATATATAGACAATACGGATAATGTAGGTGCAGCAGCAGCCTCTATGAGTATCAAAACAACTTCTAATCTATATAAAGTGAATAGATTTTGGGTATATGTGGCCAATCAGTTTTCAAATCCGGCTGTAACGGGAACACTAACGATAACAGGAAAACTAAGCGGAGTCACCAAGTTTACTCAAACAAAGACGACCGGCTTTGCAACAACTATCGGGACTACCAATGGATATACTTTGATTGACATGACCAATCTGAATGGACAGAATTACTCAAATATTGTCATCGATGAACTTCAGTTAACCCTTGGAGGTAATTATTATTATCTTGGCTTTGATGCCTTCACCTGGGTAAAAGACAGCAATATTGTATTGGGTACGTCAGAAATTAAAAGCACTAAAAAAGAGCTGACAGTTTATCCGAATCCAACCAGCGGGCCTATTTCCGTCACTACTGAAAAAGCCAGTGAAGCTAAAATCTACAGTCTGGATGGTAAAATGCTGAAAACGGTGCACACTCAAAAAGGAAATAATGAGATCAATATTTCAGAGCTTCCAAAAGGAATTTATATTATCAAAACAGCAACAGCATCAACCAAAGTGATTAAAAATTAAGTTCACAAATTTTACATAAGTTCCACATTCTCATAAAGATTCTAATTCATGAATGACAAATCCCTTGATTAAAAAAGGGATTTCGTCATTTTACCGGGTCCATTTGTGGAGGTGCTCAATTCTTCCGTTTCTGTTTAATAAAGATTGTAAACTGAGCATTTTCATATGGGCTTCCTCCTTCCAGATAACAGAATGCGCTTATTATTCTAAGTTTTTCCATAGAAGCCATCAAGATGGTCTAATTTTTTTCTGATAAGTCCGCCAGCTGTATTTAAAAGCAGTGTTTTTGGGGAAAACATTCATAAGGCCAATTTAATAAAAACTAATATATCGCCTGTTTTATTTCTTTAATGACAGAATATATTTGTCTATATAAAGCTGCTTCTCTTTTGATTTGTACTGCTGGATATATCTTGGATGTTCCAGGATGGTCATGGCACCGAACAGTTTTGCTTCTTTATTCAATTTCAAAATAAAGTCTGCATTTTTTTTACCAAGAATAAAAACTTCTGATGTATCCAGATTAAGGCTGATATGTTTCTTCAGACATTCAATCATAAAGTCTTTAACTGAATTGAAGAGTTCTTTATCATCATAATAGTTGGCATTTAACCATCCGTTTTTTGTTTTTCTTACAATAGCCAGCGGAAAGGGAGAGTTGATATAAATATCTTTATAAAAAAGATCTGCACCGCCATATTCTTCAATCATATCGTACATAAAAACAGATGATACTTCATGGGTATGTGCTGATTTCATTTTTATTCCGCATACATTTTCGAGTCGTTTTGTATCTGTAAACGGAACTCCGGTTACCCCGGCTCCGTGGCGGCTGGGATTGATTCCGATCATCAGTTTCCTTTGCCCCGAGTCGTTATAGTATTTATGATAAAACTTCTGCATAACCGGCAGTGTTTCCGGATTATCCAGATAGGGGTTCAAAACTTCAAAACCTTCAGGAAGTCTTCCTGTATAGCTAAGGTTTTCGTTGAATTCTACAACATGGTCTGCAAAAGTTTTATTCATCATTAGTTTTTAAGAAAAATAAAATTGTCAGGTTGATCCTCGTCTTCTTCGTCTTCATCACTTAAAGCCAGTTCAATATCAATGAACTGAATATATAAACCGCAAATTTCTTCGTTAGCATCATAAGCAAAGTAAACTGGATAAGTACCATCACCAAAACCGCTTGCAAACATTGGAATCTGATAATGACTACCAGGAATCGTCCAATTGATCCAGTCTCCTGCTTCTCTCTGATTGTTGGGATGATCTTGATAACTTTGTGAGAAAAGCCCGGCAAAATAATCATCATACATATTGTCGACATTTATTTCATCTGCAAATTGATCTACGAAAGGAAGCACTTCTTTATCAGTAATACAGCCAAGGCCTGCATCTACTCCGAAACCAAAAAAATCATCTTCGGTAACCCCTTCTAATTCTTCAATTCCAACTAAAGCTTCTCTGTACACAACGGGTTTTTCCTTGGTAAATTCAACTTTCACCACTGCATACCGTTCTCCCCAATCTTCAGATTTTACCACAGCAATGGCCACAGGGAAATTTCCTTTCGGAGCCTGAATAAAATAAGGTGATTGATTCGCATTCAGAGAAACCAACGGGTCTCTCACCACCACTTTTCCGGAAGGGAGGGAAACACTTCCGATTTCCATTGTCTCCATTTTCTGTCCCAGAATTTCGTCTGAAGTAAAATATGTTTCTAGATCTACGGGTGAAATAAGAATATCTTTTACTTCTTCCCATTTTTTCATCCAGCTTTCGTTCATTCTTTTTTATTTTTATAATTGAATTTTATCAATAATATGTATTCATTTACTGATCCTCAAAATATTCATCTGTTTGCAAACCTTTGATAAAAGTTTCAAAATCCTTGGCAAGAAAAGTTTTCTTATAATCAAATTCCTGATCTACATGTACTACTTCAGGTTCTCCAGATTTTCCACAGTTTGAATAATCCAGAAGGATCATATCATGCCCGGCAGAAGGACAATCACCAACATAAATACCATCATTAGGATATCCCCATTCCTCGATCATGAATTGACTTCCCAGTTCTCCACAAACCGAATAGGTCTTTTCTCTTCCAATACCCATGATTCCGGTTATAGCCACATGATCATGTGACCATGATGTACTTTCTTCTACCGGGAAACAGTCTTTATCTACCAATCCTCCATTTTGAATTCTCATGAGTTCAATATAAGATGCGGGAAGTTTATATCCGAGCTCTTCTTCAACGGAAGCAATCATTTCATCATCTGGAAATTCTTCAATATAATCTCTTTGTGAATAACTGCTTTCATTCCAAAAATCTGTAAAGTCAAAGTCTTTGAAAAATTTTAATTCCATACTGTTTTGTTTAATTAAAAAGATCAGGACTACACCCTTTGTCAAGGTTTAAAACTTTAACAAAGAGATTTAGAGTTTTAAAGATAGTTTTTTTAGAAGAGAAATAGTACCCTTTTCATCCTATTTATAGCTTTCATTCCTGTAGTTTAATTCATATTTGTTTTTTTACTATATTCGTTTTCAGTGAAATAACATTTTCATTCAACTAAAACTTTTAACCCATGATTGGAATTATAATTGAACTTATCATTTCATGGCTCCTCCTGAGGTTTACTGCCAAAAAGGATCTTTCTGTTTTGGGATTTAAGCCTAGCCGGATAAGACTTACTCAATGGAGTATCGGTTTACTTTTAGCTGCAGCAGTCTGTAGTCTTTACCACATGATGACAACCGCATTTATCAGCAACAGCTGGATTTTGAATAAACAATTAACATGGTCTGCGGCTTTTATGAGTTTGTGGTGGGTTCTAAAGTCTGTATTGTTTGAGGAATTACTTTTCAGAGGGGCTTTACTTTATCTGGCTATAGAAAAATGGGGAAGTACAAAAGCCTGTCTTTTTTCGGCTGTCTGCTTCGGAGTTTATCACTGGTTTTCTTATAATGCGTTTGGAAATCCTTTTCAGATGGGAATTATTTTTGGGATGACTGCTATCTTTGGGTGGATGCTGGCCGTATCTTTTGCTAAAACAAAATCTCTGTATCTTCCTATAGGTCTTCATCTGGGCTGGAATTTATTCAACATCATTGTATTCTCAAATGGTCCGCTGGGTAAACAGCTCTTTATGAAAGTAAATGAGAACCACCTTGAAGGAATTCCCTCACTGCTTGTTTTTTTGTTTCAGATATTGGCTTTGCCTCTTTTGGTCTATGGGTATTTCAACTTAAGAAATAACTATAAAAAAGCTGCCAATCACGGGGAATAGCAGCTTTATGTATTGTTTAAAGTTAAAAAAATCTAAGAATCGGCACATATATAACATGCTCTGGCAATATCAGGCCATCTTCCTGGAAGGCAACAGGTTCCTGGAGGACAAGGGTTTAGGGCACAAGACCAGTTTGGCCCGGCTCCTTTAAGAGATCTCAACTCATGTCTTGAAAGTTTTTTTAAGTTTTTCATAGTGGTTTGTTTTGATGTTCTCTCCTACTCTTTATGCTTTTCGGATTTCGCCTATTAAAGTTAGTAATTTTTAAATAACAAAACCATAACTAACTGAAATAACGAACCTTCCTACGGTCAATAATTAATATTCTAAAGGCTTGTAGTTTCTAAAAACTTTATAAAAGTCTTCATCATTTCCTTTGAATGGTTTTTCTTCAATAATTTTAAATTTTCCTGTGGAGTCTTTTTCTTCCACCACAATTTTATCGGAAACATCTACTCTTGCAAATTCATCCAGAGAATCTTTTTTAATTTTTAGAAATGCGGTTATGGTAGAGCCTGTTAAAATTACAGAATTGATACAATTCAGTTTTGAATTAAAACTCAGGTTTGGATAACTTTCAGAATTTTTGATGTGGATGAAATCTTTATTCTCAGGATCATAAACAAATAATGTCATTACTATATTTCCTCCTCTTCCAGCGATAGCACTTTGGTAGGTTACATCATTAAATCCGTCGTTATTGAAATCACCAATCTGTACATCCATATCAGATATTCCATCTTTATCAAATTTAAAACTGTTTGTCAGTCGCCAGATGTCAACATCCGTTTTCTCACCTTTTACCCACTTCTTTTCTGATTGATAAAAATTAATTGACACAAATACATCTCCGTTACCAGTATGCCTGAATTTCTCAAATTCAACTTTAGTTTTCCCTTTTACTCCGGCATGTAAACTGTCAACAAATTTCTCTTCAGAAAAATAACCTTCTTTATCAGGTTTCGGATTTCCGGAACATGATAAAAGGAATAAAGATGGTAGAGCTAAAAAGAAAACTTTAAAAAATTTCATGATTTAAAAAGAATAGTATGAATTTAAGTATTTTCTGCCAAATTAAAATCCCCCTCAGTACTAATCTGAAGGGGAAATTTTATTATTATTTTGAATTAAATCAATCCAAACTGCTGGAAGTGGTGGGTAAAATGTTTTTTGTGCATCAGTTCCCACATTTCTTTATTCAGTTTTCCGAATACATAATTCATGTGTTCTGCCTGTGGATTTTCTTTGTAATAAATCACAAATTTCTTCAGGTTATCCATGAATGATAATTTTGCGGCTTCCAGATTCTTATGTTTTTGTTCCGGAAGTGAACCGTCTTGCGGAAGGAATGGAGCTGTAAATTCTTTTGGCATTGCTCTGTGGTTGTAAAGAGAATCCTGCCATTTTTCAAGATTTTCTTCCGGAGTAAAGCATTTTTCGGCTTCCGGCTCTCCAAAACTTACCAATACTGCTTGTTCCAAATGTTCCAACATCTGCTGCGGAGACATTTTCCCCCAAAGTGCAGGAGTACTTTCCGTTAATCCATTCAATATTTTCTGAACATTTTTTACATTCAGGTCAATGAAAGGGGATTGTTTGGCTACCAATGTCAAAATCGTTGCTACACAAACTACCTCATCTCTTTGGTTTACTACTTCCACCAGCCATTTTACAACACCGGAAGGAATGTTTCTTCCTTTTACTCCTCTGTTGATTTTTTCTTTGGCAGTTAAATAAACAGTAATGGTATCTCCGGCATATACAGGCTTGAAGAAACTGCATTCTTCTAATCCGTAATTGGCAATAACAGGTCCTTTTTTACCTGAAACGAATAATCCTGCTGCTGCTGAAAGGATAAAATATCCGTGAGCAACAGTTTTATCAAAGATAGTACCTGTTAAACTTGTAGCATCTGTATGCGCATAGAAATGATCCCATGAAACATTGGAGAAGTTTACAATATCTGCATCAGTAACGGTTCTTCCTGCTGTTTCCAGAGAGTCTCCCACTTCCACTTCCTCAAAATACTTCTGGAAAGGATGCTTATCTGAGAATTTTTTCTCTGCTCCCTGCTGATAGATCTTAGTAATTGCTTTCAGTACATCCGGTGATCCCTGGATGGCTGTTTTCTGCAGGAAGAAATGAAGACCGCTCAGTCCACCCATTTCCTCACCTCCACCTGCTCTACCAGGACCTCCGTGCATTAATGTCGGAAGTGGAGACCCATGGCCTGTACTTTCCTTAGCATTATCTCTGTTCAGTACAAAGATTCTTCCATGCTGGGAAGCCATTTTCCATGAAGTTTCTGCGATAAAGTTTTCGTCGTGGGAAATAATAGACCCTACCAAACTTCCTTTTCCTCTCTTGGCCAATGCAGCTGCTTCTTCAGCATCTTTATAAGGCATTAATGTAGATACAGGACCAAAGGCTTCTACATCGTGAGAGATATTTTTTTCGAAAGGCTTGTCGTTCAGGAATAGTTTCGGACTCATAAATGCACCATTTTCATAATTGGCATCTACCAGTTCGTGTTTTCCGTCATAGACAAGTTCTGTTTCTGATTTTAAAATATTTACTTTTCTCAGAACCTCTTCATACTGCTGTCTTCCTACCAAAGATCCCATTTTGGTTTCTCTGCTCAGCGGGTTTCCGATTTTTGTCTGATCCAAGGCTTTAGATAAAGCATTCTGAACATCACCTATTAAATGTTCAGGAACGATAATTCTTCTGATTGCCGTACATTTCTGCCCTGCTTTCGTAGTCATTTCGTTACGAACTTCTTTGATGAATAAGTCGAATTCAGGAGTTCCAGGTTTTGCTTCCAGTCCTAAAATAGAGCAGTTCAGAGAATCTGCTTCCATATTGAAACGAACAGCATTTCCTGCAACAGACGGAAGTGATTTTAATTTTCTTCCTGTATGAGCTGAACCTGTGAACAATACAGAATCTCCATCCTGTACGTAATCTAAAATATTCCCGGGTTCTCCGCAAACTAACTGAACGGCACCTTCAGGTAATATTCCGCTTTCTATCATATCCTGAAATACCGCATTAGTAAGGTAAGATCCGAAAGGAGATGGTTTTACAATAGAAGGAACACCAGCCAATAAGGAAGTGGATAGTTTTTCCAACATTCCCCATACCGGAAAGTTATAAGCATTGATCTGTACAGAAACTCCTTCACTAGGTGTTAAGATATGAGTTCCCAGGAAAGTTCCGTTAGCAGAAATTTTCTGAGTGTCACCATCTACCCAAAATGAAGTATTGGGAAGCATTCTTTTTGCCAGTCCGGAATAGGTAAAGAAAGTTCCGAAACCTCCTTCAATATCCACCCATGAATCAACGTGGGTAGCTCCTGTTTTGTATGATAAATCGTAATATTTTTTCTTTCTCTCCAGCAGATAAAGAGCTACTTTTTTCAACATTTCTCCACGGTCGTAGAAAGTCATTGAAGAAAGGTTTTTATATCCTACGGTTCTTCCGTAGTCAAGAGCCTGTTCAAAGTTAAGCCCTTCTGTATCAGAAATTGCTACCTGCTCACCTGTAACGGCATTGTACAAAGGAATTCCATTTCCGATACCTTCTACCCATTGTCCGTAGATGTAGTTTTTTAACTTTTCCATATAGTTTTTTACTTTTTGCTTAGATTAATCTTTTTAATAAAGTTTCTAATAATCAGATAAGGGATAAATAGTGCCAGCCAGCCATCTAAAATGATGACAATTTCAACAAATAACGTATAGAAATAATCTGTACGCTCTAGCTTACCCATTACCTCATCTGATTCAACATGTTCCAACGCATCTGAAATTCCTATTGATTCTTTTACAAAGTGAAATCCTAAAGCATTCACAATGATTATGACGATCAGTATGATGATCCAATATTTTTTCAGAGTACTCATCAACTGCAACTTACCTATTTCGGTTCCTGATACGGAAACATTTTCACCAATCCTTCATATAAACTTCTGTGAAGAATAGTTGCATGATTATCTGTTTCCATCATTTTATATTCCAACATCCAGTTTTTCTTTCCTGCTTTTTTCAAAACATCATAGAAAGATTCTGCATCTTTTATCATCACCGGATGTTCTCCTTTCCCTACGGAAACATACACAAACTTTTTCGTATCAGCAGATTTTGAAAGTAGTTGTGGAGCCTGCTTTAAAAGACTTTCATCATCCCACCATAAACTCGGGCTGATGATAAAATAGTTATTGAACATTTCCGGTTTTTTCAAAAGGATTTCTGTAGCCAAAAGCCCTCCCAAAGACTGACCGAAAAGATATTTGTCTGTGGTTTTAAACTGACTTTCCACATAAGGTTTTAGTTCTTTTTCAACGAATGCAATAAATTTATCAGAATGTCCTGTTGTAGGATAGTCTTTCTGTAAGTCTTTTAAATCCGTATGAAAAGTAAAATCTCTTTTCCTGTCTACATTAGCAACTCCCACCACGATAGTTTCCGGCATGGAATACATCTGATTAAAGAATTGTACTAATCCTGTCACGTGAATAAAATCTTCGTTCATACTTCCATCTAGTAAATAGATCACCGGGTATGATTTTGTTTTATCATATCCCTGTGGAAGATAAATATTCAGCGTTCTGTCTTCATTTAACGTTTTGGACTTAATGGTCCTTACTTCTCCGATGGTAAGTGGTTTTGTTGTAACAGTCTGTGCTGACACCACACTATTCATCGCCAACATCATGCTGCATACAAGTGCAATTTTTTTTATCATATTTATTTTTGTTAAACCTAACGGTTTTTTAAACCTGTTAGGTTTCATTATTAGCAATTATTCAAAATTTAAAAAATCATATTCAATAGTAGACTTATGATAATTTCTAAAAACTTCTACCGAATCAAAATACTGCATGATTTCCTTTCTATTCAAGTTACTTTCTTTTTCAGAATTTAAATATGAATTGTACGAAGAATGTTTCCATTGATCAATTTCATCTACAAACCCGTGATTAATCGGATTATTATGGATGTAACGGAAAACTTTCAATAAATATTTTTCATCTGATATTTTCTTTCGCTTTACTGTATTCAGAAAAGAGCTCCTTTTCTATTATATTTTTTGTTGTAAGCTTTAGCGTAAGCATTCATTAAATTACCAAAATGCTTCATTAAAAACTGATGCTCATTTTCGTTATTCACATCATCAGCGACCGGAAGAATATATTTTTCTATCTTTTCCAGAAAAAATTGATAATTTGATGGTTCACGAAAAATAACTTCAGTCCCATTTACATGAGAGAAAATGTGATAGGTACCTTCAAATTCAAAATTTTCTGTATTAATCATTTTAAATCTGGTATTAATTTAAACCTAACAGGTTTTAAAAACCTGTTAGGTTTTCTTGTATACTATTATTTTATATCATCCCAGATGCTGTAATCAACAATTTTGGTGGGAATCTGCTGGACATATTCTGTAAAGGGCTCACAAGGCATAATAGCTTCTTTTCCTTCTCTTGCCAGCTCCTGATATAGTTTTGTTCCTTCTGTTTTCCAGTGAATCATTTCATCAGAAACATCACGGATCACTTTGGCAGGACTTCCTACCACCAGTTTTCTTGGTTCACATCTGAAATTGGCTGGTACGAAAGCCAACGCTCCGACAATACTTTCATCACCGATATAGGCTTTGTCCATTACCACAGAATTCATTCCGATCAGACAGTTTTTTCCGATGTGTCCTGAATGAATAATTGCACCGTGTCCGATATGTGCAGATTCTTCCAGGATCGTTTCTATATTCGGGAAAACATGAAGGGTACAGTTTTCCTGTACATTAGCTCCATCCTTAATAATAATTTTTCCCCAATCGCCACGGATGACTGCATTGGGACCAATATATACTTCTTCTCCTATTTCTACATTTCCAATGATAACAGCCTGCGGATGAATGTATGCAGATTTCTTTATAATGGGACGAATCCCGTGGTATGAGTAGATGTTCATATTTTTTAATTTGAAAATCTGAGAATGGGATAATTTGAAAATTAATAATGGTTTTAAACATTTTCAAATTCTCAAATTAACTCACTTTCAAATTCATTATACTTTTTCAATTACCATTGCATATCCCTGTCCTACACCGATACAAAGGGTACACAAAGCATATTTCTTATCCTGCTTCTGAAGTTCTATTGCAGCAGAGCCTACAATTCTAGCCCCGGAAACTCCCAGTGGGTGACCGATAGCAATAGCTCCCCCGTTTGGATTTATTCTTGTATCATCATCTTTTAACCCTAAGCTTCTTGTTACAGCCAGTGCCTGCGCTGCAAATGCTTCGTTTAATTCGATGATATCCATATCTTCCAAAGAAAGGTTTAATCTTTTCAATAGCTTTTGGGTTGCTTCTACAGGTCCGATTCCCATGATTCTTGGTTCTACACCTGCTACGGAAGATCCCAGAATTTTTGCTTTTGGTTTCAACCCATATTTTTTAACAGCTTCTTCACTTGCTAAAATTAAAGCAGCAGCACCGTCATTCATTCCTGAGGCGTTTCCAGCCGTTACTGTTCCTTCTTTTCTAAAAGCCGGACGAAGTTTTGCCAAACCTTCCATAGATGAAGTAGGCTTAATGAATTCATCTTTTTCAAAAATGATTGGATCTCCTTTTCTCTGAGGAATTTCAACTTTTACAATTTCTTCTGCCAGTCTTCCGCTTTCCTGAGCTTTTGTCGCTTTCTGCTGAGACCAAAGGGCAAACTTATCCTGATCTTCTCTGTTGATCTGGTGGATATCTGCTAAGTTTTCAGCGGTTTCTCCCATTCCGTCAACGCCATATAATTCTTTCATTTTTGGGTTGATGAAACGCCATCCGAAAGTAGTATCAAACATCTGGCTGTCTCTACCAAAAGCTGCGCTTGGCTTTGACATCACATAAGGAGAACGCGTCATATGCTCTACTCCTCCTGCAATATAGATTTCTCCTTCTCCTGCAGCAATGGAACGGAATGCATTGGCTACTGCAGACATCCCTGAAGCACACAATCTGTTAACAGTTTCTCCTCCAATTTTGTATGGAAGACCTGCCAGTAAAAGTCCCATTCTTGCAACGTTTCTGTTATCTTCACCCGCCTGATTGGCACATCCGAAAATAACGTCTTCAATTTCCTCTACAGGAACTTCAGGATTTCTAGCTACCACTTCTTTAATAACAATAGCAGCCAGGTCATCGGCTCTTACTTCTGATAATCCTCCCTGCAGTTTTGAGATGGGAGTTCTGACATAGTCTATGATGTATACGTTGTTCATTTTTATTTGCTTTAGGCTTTAAGCTATATGCAGTAGGCTCTATCAGCTTCAAAAAAGCTTACAGCCTATTGCTTCAAGCTTACTGCTTATTATAATTCTGTTACTTTTTTCCCGATTTTATACACTGTTCCTACAAATTTTGCAATCAGTTCTTTGTTTTGATTGGTAATCTGAATGTCATAAACAGCTGTTTTTCTAGTATCATTCACCAAAACACTTTCTGCTCTGAAAACATCGCCTTCTTTTCCTGCTTTGGTAAAATTGATGATACAGTTCAATGCTACGGCAGCATCTCCGGTATTGTTGGAAGAAAATGCCAGCGCAGAGTCTGCAAAAGCAAAGGTAACTCCGCCATGAACTGTTTTAAGCCCGTTCAGCATGTCCTTCTTGATGGGCATTTCTATTAAACAGTAATTTTCTTTTACTTCAATCATCTTGATATTCATCCACTGGGAAAAATAATCCTGATTGAACATATAATCTGCTACTTGT
>JASLCD010000180.1 GCA_030146295.1 Chryseobacterium sp. | reverse complement strand
ATATATCTAAAAATCTTCATTATTTTTACATGGAATTTAAGTTTACAAAAATAAGGATTAAATACACAATTTATGATGAAAATTAAAATAATTACAACCCTTTGCCTTATTTGTGGGCTTTCCTTTTTCTATGGACAAAAGCTTGAATTTAAAGATAAAAACTTTGAAAAAGCAGTCCTCGAAAATTTTGATCTGAATAAAAACGGAATCCTTGAACCCCTGGAAGCTGGGATGATTACGAATTTGTTCCTTGTTCAGAAAGGAATTACTTCCACAGAAGATCTGCATCTGTTTAAAAATATAAAAATGATTGTTCTGGACGATAATATGATCCCGAATATGGCAGTAAACAATCTGGATCAGCTGGAACTGTTTTCCTGTACAGGATGTAAAATTTCTTCATTCAAAGCAGAAAATTTAAAAAACTTAAGTTCTTTATACCTGGATAATAATCTGTTGGAAGGCATTTCGCTGAAAGGAATTCCAAAAATTGACCAATTAACGTTATCTTTAAATCAATTAAAAACAATTGATCTGACTCAGTTTAAAGCATTAAGAAAATTGAATCTGGAACATAATAAGCTTCAAAAAATTGATATTTCCGGTAATCTGGCTTTACAAACCCTGAATATAATGGGAAATGGCATAAAAGAAGCGGACATCAAAAAAGGGATAAAAACAGATGTTACCATTTTTGGAGCAGGAGAATAAAAACTAATGATTATGAAAATAGAAACAAAACGACTGATTTTAAGAAAGCTTGAAGAGACAGATTTTGAACGTATGTTTCTGATGGATTCCGATCCTGAAGTAATGAAATATCTGGGGAAACCTGTGGCAACAAAGGAAGAATCAAAGGAAGTCATTAAAATGATTCAGAAGCAGTATGAAGAAAATGGAGTTGGAAGGCTTGCTGTTATTGAAAAAGAAAGTGGCTTGCAGATAGGATGGTGTGGACTAAAATTATTGACAAGCCCAATCAATGGTTATGTCAATACTCTGGATTTGGGTTATCGTTTTATTCCGGAATTTTGGGGAAAAGGGTATGCTACTGAGGCTGCAGAAAGAATACTTGAATATGGCTTTAATGAATTAAATGCCAATGCTATTTATGCTTATGCTGATTCCGAAAATGCAGGTTCAAAGTATATTCTTGGAAAATTGGGTTTTGAAAAAACCGGAGAGTTTGATGAAGATGGGATAATATGTTTCTGGTATGAGCTGAAACGTGAAAAATACAGTAAAAAATGATAACAATACGAAAGGAAGAAAAAAAAGACCACCAACAGGTCTTTCAGCTTACAGAAGAGGCTTTCAGGGAAATGGAACACAGTGATCATCAGGAGCAGTTTCTGGTTGAAAAGTTAAGAGAATCTGAAGCATTTATCCCGGAATTATCATTAGTGGCAGAAGATGAAAACGGTTCAATTGCCGGACATATTCTGTTTACAAAAATTAAAATCGTCAATGATAAAGAATCCTTTGATTCGCTTGCTTTGGCGCCTGTTTCTGTAAAACCTGAATTTCAGCATCAGGGAATTGGAGGAAAACTGATTGCGGAAGGACACCGTATTGCCAAAGAATTAGGATACCAATCGGTAATTCTTATCGGACATGAAAATTATTATCCGCGCTTTGGTTACAAAAAAACAAGTAATTTTGGGATTTCTTTTCCATTTGATATTCCGGAAGAAAACGGAATGGCTGTAGAATTGGTAAAAGACGGATTAAAGGATAAAAAAGGAGTGGTAAAATACCCTCAGGAATTTGGAATAGACTAAAAAATATAAACGATGCAGACACAAAAAGTGATAGATCATATTGTAAACTGGTTAAAAGATTATGCAACAAAAGCAAGAGTGAACGGATACGTAATCGGAGTTTCAGGAGGAGTAGATTCAGGGGTTGTTTCTACATTGGCAGCAATGACAGGCCTGAAAACATTACTGATCGAAATGCCGATCCGTCAGAAAGCCGATCAGGTAGACCGCGCACAGGATCATATGGATGACCTTAAATCCAGATTCCCTAATGTAGAAACAATGTCAGTAGATCTGACACCTGCTTTTGAGGAACTGTACAAAACTTTTGATGTAAAGGATGATCTGTATCCTAACGAAAAATTGGCTTTTGCCAACACAAGGTCCCGCTTGAGAATGCTTACTCTATATTATTATGGACAGCTGAACGGACTTTTGGTATGCGGAACCGGAAATAAAGTGGAAGATTTCGGAATCGGATTTTATACAAAATACGGAGATGGCGGAGTAGATGTTTCTCCTATTGCTGATCTGTATAAAACCGAAGTATATGAGCTTGCCAAAGGACTGAATCTGATCAAAAGTATTCAGGAAGCCATTCCTACGGATGGGCTTTGGGATGTTGACAGAACAGACGAGCAGCAGATTGGTGCCACTTATCCTGAATTGGAAAAAATTCAGAAAGAATACGGAACAAAAACGGCTGATGACTATGAAGGAAGAGATAAGGAAGTTTTCCAGATCTTCGACAGAATGCATAAAGCAGCAAAACACAAAATGGATCCTATTCCTGTTTGTGATATTCCTGAAGAGTGGAGAGCATAAAATATTATTATTAAATACTAGTTATGAACGGTAAAATAAGATCCCTGTTTTTTATATGTCTGGGACTCCTTTTCGGAATGGCTGTAATGTATGTTTACAGAAATTTTATTGAAGATAAAAAAGATCAGACAGGTGCTGTAAAAAAGGAAACGGTGAGCTATGGCAGTACCAATTCGGATGGTGTATCCAACAATGGAAGTTCATCAGCTCAGGTATCTGTTGATCAGCTGACAGAAGAAAAAACAGTGATCAGCTATGTGAAACAGAATCATAAACTCCCGGAGTATTATATCACTAAAAATGAAGCGAGAAAACAGGGATGGAATCCTTCCAGAGGAAATCTTTGTGACGTACTTCCCGGAAAGGCTATAGGCGGAGATAAATTCGGAAACAGAGAAGGACGGTTGCCAGATGGAGAAAAATACTTTGAAGCAGATGTAAACTATCATTGTGGCGGAAGAAATGCAGACCGCATCATTTACACTCAAAATGGGGATGTGTATCTTACGAAAGACCACTATAAAAGTTTTGAAAAAAAATAACATATAAATAAGACCCAGTCATTTCGTTCCTAGCAATGACCTACGTATAATTTGCATTGTAATTATTATAAATATTAATTTTGAAGAATAATAGCTTTTTTTACCTTACAGGGGTCTTATTTCTGATACTTTCATGTTCAGAAAAGAAGGATATCATAAAGGAAAAGGGAGAAAAACCTGTTATAACAATACGCATACAGCCGTTTAAAGATATTAAACCGGAAACTGTAGCAAAAGTAACCGAAGGCATTAAAAACGTGTATCCGAATGTAAAAGTCCTAGATGCCATAGACTTTCCGGGAAATACTTATTATAAAGAAAGAAATTGATACAGAGCCGATTCAATCATTAAATTTTTGAATAAAGAAACAAAAGAAGGCTTTGTTACCATTGGTCTGACAGCAAAGGATATTAGTGCCACCCGAGGAAAGATAAAAGACTTTGGAATCACGGGATTGGGCTATACCAGGAAAAGCACGTGTAGCTTCAAAATTCAGGCTGAGTAAGGAAAATTCGGATGAGCAGTTTTATAAGATAGCCATTCATGAGTTGGGACATACACAAGGGTTGCCACATTGCCCTGAAAAAATGTGTTTTATGAGAAATGCAGAAGGTAAGAATCCTACCAATGAAGAAACGGATTTCTGCAAAAAATGCAAAACTTTTTTAATCAATAAAAATTGGAAATTTAGTTCAATATGAAGACAGT
>JASLCD010000118.1 GCA_030146295.1 Chryseobacterium sp. | reverse complement strand
TCAGATCAAAGAAAAAGCAATTAAGAGACTAAAACACAATACCAGAAGTAAGATCCTTAAATCTTATCTGGGTAAATAATTTTAGCGTAAAAAATTTTATAGGCGGAGTCTGGTTTCAGGCTCCGTTTTTTTTTTTAGATAGTATTAATACATCCAATCTGTAAACTTCTGTAACATTTTTCACCGTTTATTCAACTAATTAAAATCATATCCCTTACTCATTTGCAATAAATCCTAAATGATTAATTTTAGATGATAGGATATGATGTTGAGAACACCAAAATAAAACAGGCTATGAAAAAAATACTTTTCGCTTCTATCCTTGCGTTATCTGTACTTTCTTGCAGAGAAAATAAATCCCAAAATAATGATATTGTAGAAAAAGCCGCTGAGAACACGGAATCCAGTATGCCAATAAAGAGGTTAAGTAAAACCCAGGATATATTTAACGGTATTTATTATGAAAAAATAAAAAATGATGAAGGATTAAAGAAAATGGATGAGAAAATATCTTTAATGCAGGAAGACGCTCATAAAATGCAAAGTATATATAGCAACGTCATTTCTAATTCGGAAGATTATTATTTAATTGCAAAAAATGAGGCAAAATCTATTAATGATTCGGTTTTAAGAAAGGAAATGATGAACCTCATCACAGAAAGTTCAGATAAATATGATATAAAAGTTCAAAAGATAAAGGAACTGAAGAGTAAAATTAATCGTAACAAGCAAAATATTTATAGCTTATACACTGCCTTCACAATCAGAAAAACAATTCCTGAAATTGAAAAATACCAGAATACACATCCTCTGAAAACAGACAGCCTCAATCAATTCATCAATAAGCAAAACCAACTGCTAGAAGAATTGAAAAAATTAAAATAAATACCCACACCACTCATGAAATATACTACAAAATGGCTCACTGATAAAGCCCGCGTTAAAGAACTCGTAGACTTTTTTATTACCCATAAAACAGATTCTTATATCTCTCATGGTGAAATGATGTCTGGCAGAGCTATAGACTCACACCATTGGAACCCGGATCTTGAAGTAATCCTTACAGAACAGCTGATTACTGATTTTAATTCTGACGGAAGTTCCAAACTCAATATTCTGATTGCAGAAAATGAAAATGGAGAAATTGTAGGCATGATGGTTTTCAACGTGATCAACAGCCCTTTCAAAAAATATGCAATTTTGGAAGACATGCTTCTGGATCAGTCTGTGAGAGGGCAGTCTCTGGGAAGTACCCTTTTGGAGAAAGCCATTCACGAATCTAAAAGCTGGAATATCAGTTTTATTCTGTTGGAAAGTGGGGTCAACAATCATGGAGCTCATAATTTTTTCAGCAGATACGGTTTTAAAAAAGTATCGGAAAGCTATATCTTAAGTTTATAAATTAATTATTGCAAAAAACAGTCTGCATCTTTACATTTCTCAAAAAACAAACCTTATGAACACCATTTCAATCATCGGAGCCGGAATCGGAGGACTTACCCTCGGAAATATACTGAAACAACACCAGTATGATTTCACGATCTATGAATCTGCCCCCGAAATAAAACCTGTAGGTGCTGGAATAATGATGGCTGTGAATGCGATGCAGGTTTTTGACAGGCTGGGTTTGAAGGAAAAAATTGAAGAGGCAGGCAATAAAGTTCACAGAATTGTTATTGCCAATGAATCTTTGCAACCTATCTCTAAAACGGAAATCCTGGAACTGGAAGCTCAGTACAATTCATGTAATGTAGCTATTCACAGAGCTGAACTTCAAAGAATTCTTGCTGAAAATCTACCTCCCGCCTCTATTAGATTGAATCATTCTTTACAGACAATAGAAAAGAAGGAAAACTACATCCTGAATTTTGAAAACAAAAATCAAGTTGAGAGCAACATCGTTTTCGGTGCTGATGGGATAAAGTCTCCGATCCGTAATCAGATCCTGAAAACCGGTACCATACGACACTCCGGGCAGAAATGCTGGCGCGGTCTGGTAGATTTTGACCTGCCGGAAAAACACCATCAGGAAGCTTTTGAAATGTGGGGAAAAGGAAAACGTTTTGGATTTGTAAAAATCTCTGATAAAAAGGTCTATTGGTATGCCTGCATAAACGAAAAAAGCTTTGGGAGGTATTTGGAAATTGCAGAGATCTTTAAAGATTTTGATCCTTTGGTTTTAAAAATTATTGAAGCGACATCCCTTGAAAATATCATCTGTAATATCATTTCCGACCTCGCTCCTATTCCAAAATGGTATGCTGAAAACCTATGCCTGATCGGAGATGCTGCCCACGCAACAACCCCCAATATGGGACAAGGTGCCTGCCAGGCCATTGAAGATGCCTATATCATTGGAAAACTGCTGGAGAAAGATCAGGATTTTAATGCCATTTTTGAAGGATTTCAAAATATCAGAAGAAAAAAAGTAGATTATATCGTCAACACAAGCCAGACTATTGGAAAGATTTCTCAATGGGAAAGAGGAAATTCAATACGCAATTTTCTCATGAGCATGATTCCGGAAAGTATGAATAAAAAAATGGCTGAAAAAATTATTAAACTGGAAATGTAGAGATTCAATTTAAGAAAAGATAAAATGTAAAAAAATTATTTTCGATTTATTAGAAACAACTAAAATTAAAAACATGAAAAAAATCTTTTATGCATTGCTCTTATTCATAGGAGTATATACAGCACAAGCACAGGAGGTCCCGGTACTGGACAGAGGTTTGTTTTTCGGAAATCCGGAAATTTCCGGTGGACAGTTGAGCCCGGATGGAAAATGGATTTCCTTTATGAAAGAATATGAAGGCATCATGAATATATGGGTAAAAAAAATTGATGAACCTTTTGAAAAAGCCCGCCCATTAACAGACAGTAAACGCCCGATGAGCGGATATTTCTGGTCAGAAAACGGAAAATATATTCTTTATGTAAAAGATGGCAATGGTGATGAAAACATGAATATTTTTGCAGTAGATCCTATGGCTAAGGCTACAAACGGAGTTCCGGCATCCAGAAATATAACTCCCCTTAAAGATGTAACTGCCCAGATCTACATGGTAAGCAGAAAAGATCCGGACTTACTGATGATTGGGCTGAACAATCGTGACAAAGCATGGCATGACCTCTATTCATTGAAAATTTCTACAGGGGAAATGAAAAAGATCTTTGAAAATACAGACCGCATCACAGGTTATGATTTTGACTGGGACGAAAAATTAAGAGTCCTGTCCAAAACGGATGATAAGGGAACCACTCAGTTTTTTTATAAAGAAGGAGATAAACTCACCCCTATCTATGAGACTCTGGTAACAGAAAATGCCTATATATCAAACTGGAACGAAGACAATTCTAAATTTTATCTGGTAACAAATAAAGGAAATCTGGATAAATCCACATTATTCCTGATGGATCCAAAAACAAAACAGATCACAAAAATAGAGAGTGATCCTAAAGATAAAGTTGATTTCGGAGGACTGTTTCTGGACAGAAATACCAGAAAGATGATTTATACCTCTTATACCGGAGATAAAACAGAGTATTACTGGAAAGATAAAACCTGGGAAGCTAATTATAAATTCCTGCAAAGTAAATTCCCGGGAAGAGAGGTTGACTTTGCAAGCTCAACCAATGACTATTCTAAGTTTTTAATTGCTGTGGGAGGTGATCAATATGCTTCAGAAGCCTATTTCTTCGATGCAAAGACAAAACAGCTGATCTTCCAGTATACACCAAGAACAGAATTGAAAAAAGTTGAAAAATATCTGGCAGCTATGACTCCAATCAGCTATAAAAGCAGTGACGGCCTTGAAATCCCGGCTTATCTGACTTTACCTGTAGGTTCATCCGGCAAAAATGTTCCTGTAGTGGTTCTGGTACACGGAGGTCCGAAAGGCCCAAGGGATTACTGGGGATACAACTCAACAGTACAGTTTCTGGCTAACAGAGGGTATGCTGTATTGCAACCTAACTTCAGAGCGAGTGGCGGATATGGCAAAAAGTTCCAGAATGGCGGAGATCTGCAATGGGGCAAACTGATGCAGGATGATATCACCTGGGGCGTAAAGTACCTGATTGATAAAGGAATTGCAGATAAAAATAAAGTAGTGATCATGGGAGGAAGCTATGGTGGCTATGCAACACTTGCAGGTCTGGCATTCACTCCTGATGTATATGCTGCGGGTGTAGATATTGTAGGACCAAGTAATCTCTTTACTCTATTGGATTCTGTTCCTGCTTACTGGGAGGCTGCACGCGCTTTCCTTTATGGAATGGTAGGTGATCCTAAAACGGAAGAAGGTAAAAAACGTATGCAGGAAGCAAGCCCCTTATTCAGTGTAGATAAAATCATCAAGCCATTACTGATCGTTCAGGGAGCTAATGACCCAAGGGTAAAACAGGCTGAAGCAGATCAGATTGTCATTGCCTTACGCGATAAAGGTAAAAAAGTAAATTATATCCTTGCTGATGATGAAGGTCACGGATTCCGTAAACCAGTCAATAGTATGGCGATGTATGCTGAAACAGAGAAATTCCTTGCAGAAGTAATTGGAGGAAGATATCAGAAAGAAATGCCTGAAAATGTAGCAAAACGTCTGAAAGAAATGACTGTTGATATTTCAAAAGTAACTTACACCCCGGCAAAGACTGAAAAAGCTGCAGGAGCGTCTAAATAAAAGCATTTGCATCAATTATATAAAGCCATCTTATGAAAATGAGGTGGCTTTTGTTTTTAAACAAATAGATTAATCAATCAACACTTAGTCTTACAACTTATAAGAATAATATTATCTTTCTCTTTATTTTTAATTAATTTAATTACAAAAAAAAAATTAAAAACACGATTTATCTGAAATAATTAAAATTAAAATTAAAATTAAAATTAAAATTAAAATTAAAATAAATAATAATTGTTAATAATTCGAAAAACACATAAAATTGCTTCCACATAGCAATCTAAAACGTGTTATTATTTATTAAAAAAATTAAAATTTTAAACGATGAAAAAAATTATCTTTATTGTTGCCTTTGGCGCAGCTGGACTTATGAGTGCTAAAAATATCACTGCTAAAAAAGTAATTAAAAAAGCTGAAACTATTGAGAGAAAAGCTGTAAACCATAGTAAAGTTTCTCAACAGGCAAAAGCTGTTCTTTATAACTGGATTCGAGTAACATCCCCTTGTGGAGCTGTTTATTATTTAGAAGCCGGTGATTATGATAGTGTGGAAGATTTTACTGATGATGTAATTTACTTTAATGCACAAAAGTGCGGAACATCTTATCCTCTGGCATAACAAATTATATATAAGGCGGATAGCAGTATCCATCTTATATTTTAATAAAAAAACAAATAGAATGAAATTTATAGTTGTACTGTTAGTTACATTTATCAGCTTTATTAAAGGGCAGGACACTAGATTCCCTGATAATTTTACACTTCAGCCCCCCAAATACCAAGTGAAAATATATGAAAAAAGTAATCTAAATATTTATTATCAGGTCAAGTTTTCTGATAATACCAATGTTCCTGAAAGCAAGAAGGAAGCGCTTTGTATTTTACAAGTAGGAAATAGCCATTCTAAATTTAGTGACAATAAGGGTGTTCAACAAGATTCAATTTCTGAAAAATTTAGTCATCAGGAAAGAATTGGAGGAAAAGAAATTAACCAACTACTTAAAGTTCGAGAAATATGGTCAAATATTATCTTTAAAAACAAATTAACAGATAGCTTAATTATACAGGATAAAGCCAAAAATAAGTATCAATATGGTGAAAAAATACCTCTTTTTACTTGGACTATGAGCAAAGAGAGAAAAAAAATCCTTAATTATGAGTGTAAAAAGGCAACAACGCGATATAGGGGTAGAGATTATACAGCTTGGTATACAGATAAAATACCTATTAGTAATGGGCCTTATGTTTTTGGTGGATTGCCGGGTTTAATACTTGAAATTGAAGATAATAAAAAATATTTCCACTTTGAAGCAATTGCAGTTGATCAAAAACCTACAGATATTTATTTACGTAATGATAAAAGCATATTCAAAGTAAGCAGAGATAAATTTAGAAAGATTCAGCAATCATATTATGATAATCCCGGATTTTTTCATGGTAAAGCTTATAATGACGATGGCAGCCAAATGCCAATAAAGTCTAATCCTCTCCCTTACAACCCTATTGAATTAGAGTAAATAAAGGATCAATCTGTAAGAATACAAATACTTAAATTAAAAAAACAACTCTGAATAAATAAGCCATCTCACTTTCTAGAGATGGCTTATATTTTTTAAATTCTTATTTTCTATTTTCAGGCTGCATCAGCTCTTGTAGAAGGAACTGCTTGTATTATAATATAAAAGGCTTCCTACTAAAGAACGGTTAGTATGCTTATTTTGTTAATTAATTTTATAAAATACAGCCTATTAGTACGTTAAAGTAAGACCAGCCCCCCAGCCCATTTCTTTATCATAGTTTCCGGAAACGGATACCCATTTTTGAAGAATATATCTTAGGCCCGTAGAAAACTCTCCATCCGAATTGACACTGAAATTTCCTCTCAGTCTTCTGGAAAGCGGAATATCTTCACGGCTCAGTTCTAACAATACTTTACCATTCTGGTCGATACTTGCATCAGCAGTAATCAGCATAGGCAGTACGTACTGCATACCTACAATTAATGCCAATTTGTTCTTTGAAGCTTTCTGCTGTCCGAACCAGGTCTTTTTACCATGAAAATCCATTCCCATATCTTCAGCCATCTTTCTCTCCATGATCTCATGATTCTTCTGAACTCTGAATCCTGCATAAGGAAGTGCCCATTGGAATTTCCCTAAAAACCGTCCTACTTTTGCACTTCCTTCAAAATGATCAAAATTCCAGTTGGAATGAAACTCATTAAGGTTGGCCCATCTTGGTCCGAACATCGTCATTGTTTCTGCATGAAGCTTATTGCTTGCAACATCTAACATCGCCATAGAACTGGTCATTTTATTATCCTGTATAAAGTTTTTCCAGGCCAGTTTTCGGTTAGGAAGCTGTGGATTAGGTTTAGAGTTTTCATAGCTGAAAATCCTTCCCATCCCCGCCATCATATGATATAAGATATGACAGTGGAAAAACCAGTCACCATCCTGATTAGCTGCAAATTCTATCGTTACTGTTTCCATCGGCATGATGTCTACTACATTTTTCAGCGGAGAATATTCTCCTTTTGAATTGATCAATCTGAAATCATGACCATGAAGGTGCATCGGGTGGCGCATCATAGAATTATTATACATTTTAATTCTAAGAACCTCTCCTTTTCTGATCATTATTTTATCGGTTTCTGTTACCGTTTTATTATCCAGAGTCCACAGATAATGATTCATATTTCCTTCCAGGGTAAACTTCATTTCACGGATACTGTCTGTAGGAAGAATGGTTTTCTCCGGAGACTTTAGAATATTGTATGACAGTCTCTTGATTGTTTTTTCTTCTTTCATATCCATCCCGGCATGTTGGGAATGATCCTGTTTCTTATCTTCTTTCGTCTTCACCCCCATCATTTCATTGATATGCTTTGCTGTAGTTTTTCTTTGATTTTCAGATAACTCAGGGTACATCACTTCATTCATGTCCATCATTTGATTTCCCATCGTCATATTCATCGGTTTCATATTTCCGCTCATTTCCATCATTCCGTTCATCATTTTCATCCCTTCAAAAAGCATCAGTCTTGGAAGATTGGGAGCTTCAATCTTTTCACCGGAGCCCAGCCAAAGGGAAGCATGTCCTATTCTGTCTTCAGAAGTTGCTCTGAATTCAAAGCTTTTATTCTCAGGAATGGTCACTTCAATATCATAGGTTTCGGAAACTCCGACAATTAAACGGTCCACTTCTACCGGAACCACATCATTACCATCATTTCCTACTACTTTTATCTTGCCACCCCCATAGTTCAGCCAGAAATAAGTAGATGAGCCACCGTTTGCAACTCTTAATCGTACTTTATCTCCAGCTTTTAAATTAGAATAATCTGAACTGGGAACGCCATTGATCAGGAATTTGTCATAATAGACATCACTTACATCCATCGCTTCCATCCTCTTCCATTCATTCAGTGCTTTTGTCCCGAAATTTCCGGATTTGATGGCTTCCCAATAGCTCTGCACTGCATTTTTCTTTACCGCATACCAGTCTGTATTGGCCATGTGAAGCCTTCGGGCAATCTGCATCGGATCATCATCACTCCAATCTCCCAACAATACAGGAATTTCGGCGTTGTATGCTGTCCCGGGTTCTCCTTCTCTTTTTTTGAACACCAGAATACCATTCATTCCTATCTGCTCCTGAAGCGCTTCGTGAGAATGATACCAGTAGGTTCCGTTTTGAGAAACTTTAAATTTGTATAAATGTGTATCTCCAGGCATTACCGGTTTTGTGGTTAGGAACGGAACTCCGTCTTGTTCATTAGGAAGAATTACTCCATGCCAATGCAGTCCTGTTTTTTCCTTAAGCATATTGTGCAGATAAATTTCGGCTGTATCTCCTTCTGTAAAATATAAAGTCGGAGCCTGAAGTTTACCGTTAATTGCAATTGCTCTCCTGTTTTTCCCTGTAAAATTGACAATGGTGTCTTTTACATACAGGTCATAGCGGACTTTTTTTCCTCCGAAAGTAATTCTTCCGTTTTCGGAATTTCTTCTTAGAACAGATGTTTTTTCTTTTGGATTTTCAGTTTCTTTTTTCTCACTTTTATCTTTATTTATTTTTGTTTCTGAGAGTTTTGTCTTCGTATTTGTATTGGATGTAGATTTCGCTGATTGTAAGGCAACAGTTTTCTCCTCCAGAGTCATTCCGCATTTCGGACAGTCTCCGGGTTGAGAGGACACCACTTCAGGGTGCATCGGGCAGGTATAAGATGTTGTTGTAGTTTGTGCGAAAGTAAAAACAGAGAACAAAAGTACCAGAAACATTATTAGCTTTTTCATAATATTTCGAACTTTTTTGAAGCTGCACAGCTTAAAGTTAATTATACATCAAGCTATGCAACTCATTATTTTAAAGAATGATACGGCAATTATTTAATTTCCGACTTTACACTTCCACAAGAAAGCATAGACTTTCCGTAATATGGATTCATAATCTGCTTTTCATCGCTTAGCCAGCTGCCATCTGCCATTGGGCAATATTGAACATAGACTGGTTTATCAGAAAGTTTAAACTGCTTAGTCAAAGCAATCATATTGTCCGAAAGATTTAAAAACGTTTCTCTCTGCGCAGCAACATTTCTTGCTTCAGAAATGACAGAAGCATCTTTTCTAAGGACATTAAGGTTTCCTTCAGAAACTACTTTGTAGTCAACAGCAGACGCTGTTTTAATGAATTCCGCCGCTGCTTTTGAGGTTTTATCAGCATCATCTGAAGCTAAAGCTGATTTGATAGCGATATAGTTCTGATACAGTTTAGAAACCTGAGCATCCTTTTTAGCTTGCGCTGATAGTGAAATAATGGAGAATAAAGATAATGCTGCTGTGATGATATATTTTTTCATTGTTTTAAATTTTAGAATTAATTTTTAGTAAAAAAGGGTAATGCACCAGAAAATGCATCGGGACATGCCGTCTGTAATAGTATACAACTGAATATACCGGAAACGACAGACAGATTCTAAATTCTAAAATTACAATGATTGAGGTAGATCGGAACCATCCGGTATTCAGGCGGTGCATTGATCTGAATCTGAGTATGCTTGGCTGCTGAAAAAGACTTGTCAATAACAGCAACCTGATGTTTCGCCGGAATTTCTGAAATCTGACTTAAAAAATCGATTTTAAGCAAATCTGATTTCTGGGAATCATCTACTTTTACTATTTTGATTTCTGTTTTGCAGCATCCTTTTTTTTCTTTAACACCGCATTTAGCACAGATATCACTTGTTTTCTGACTTACAGAAACAAATTCTTTCATGCAATAATGAATGCTAAAAACTGCTCCGGAAGAAAATCCGAAGTAGAAAACAGAAAACAATATGGCAAGAATCTTTTTCATTGGTAAGACAAAGGTAAATATATCTATGACACCATTGTTATAAAATTTGGTAATGTTGTTATAAAATTCGGGAAATAAAAAAGCTTCCGATAGTGTCGGAAGCTTTTTAAAATTTAATTCATCCCGCGGATTGAATCGCTTTTATCGTTAGAAAGGCTAAACATCAACCTTATTCTTTAATTTTTACAGTCTGAATTCCAGTTTCACGTTAAAGAAACGCCCTGTAAGACGTACCGGAACCGGATACATATAATTGCTGTTGTAATCTGTAATCCATTGGTTGGCAACCGTATTGTTGATATTAAATGCATTGAAAACCTGAACACCCAGTGTCAGTTCCTCAAAATTACCCCAGAAGCCGGATCTTTTGTTTTTCTCTTTCGGATCAATAAAGACTTTTGTCAATCCCAAATCTACCCTTTTATAGGAAGGAAGAGTCTGCTGGTAATTATAAGCAGCATTAAAGTCTGGCTGTCCGTTACTGTTGAATAGTACCGGAGCTCCTGTTGGTAATCCCATAGCATACACCAAGGTAAGGTTTACACGCATAGATGGGAAGCTTGGCATGTAATCCTGATAAAACATGGCAAACCTTAACCTCTGATCTGTAGGTCTTGGGATGTCACCTCTTCCGTCAATATTTTCGTACACTCTTGCATAACTCGCAGACAGCCAAGAATCTACCCCGGGAACAAATTCACCAAATAGTCTTGTATCAATACCATATGCATATCCTTTGGAATTGTTCTGTCCGGAATAACGGATTCTTACATTATCCATATAATACGGAATCAGGTTATCCATTTTCTTATAATAAAGCTCTGTGGTAAGCTTAAATGGCCTGTCGTACATCTGGAACTCATAATCGTTGGCAAGAATTACCTGAATAGAACGTTGTGATTTTATATTAGAGTTAAAATTACCGTCCAAATCTTTAATCTCTTTATAGAAAGGAGACTGATAGTAGATTCCTCCTGAAATTTTGAATAGCATGTCGCTATCCCAATCTGGTTTTATCGCAAACTGAGCTCTTGGTGAAAATATGGTTTCCTTATTGAAACTCCAGTTCGCTACACGTACTCCTGCATTCACAAATACTTTGCTGGCTCCCCAATAGAATTTCTGTGAATACTGTGCATAAGCTGAAAGTCTTGTAGGCTCAATATTATTTTGTCCTGCAATATAATAAGCTAATTTAAGATCTCCGGTAGTTCCGGTTCTCGGATCAATAACTTCCGGTCTTGGAATACTGTATCCTGCAGAATCCACAAGCTTCCATTCGTTGGTAAAATCCTTCAGATTTTCTTTCTCATATTTGAATCCAACTTCAAAGTCAGTATTTACGTTAGGAGAAAATTTCGCCCTGAACTGTGTTCCGTAGGTTCTTACAAATAAGTCGTTTCTTGCGTGCTCTATCTGACCTCCGACATCAAAAGAGGTAACAGGCTGCTGTGTAACAGGATCAAAGGTCTGCAGTTCATAAGCAGACTGTATGGTGTAATATTCTCTTTCTCTGTTCTGATAGGCAAAGGCATCCAAAGTAAGCTTCCATTTATCTGTCGGCTTATAATTCATGGAGAATGTACCCATCATATTTTTATACTGGTCATTTTCCTGTCCTCCGTAACCTATATTTACTGTGATAGGCTGCTGAAGACTTCCGAAAGTAACACTTTTTGCCTTAGGAATCATCTGATAATCATTCTTGGAATAATATCCTATGAAAGACATGGTGAATTTATCACTTACATGATAATTCAGATACGACTGAAAGTCCCAATACGTAGGATTAAAATCTGTATCTTCCTTTAATGTATTAAGAACAAGATTGGTGTTTCTGTATCTTCCGGAAAATAAAGCTGTAAATTTTTTATTTTTTGAAGCCAGGCCAGTGGTCAGTCTGCCTCCAATTAAACTTGCTTCTCCTGAAACTTCAAATTTTTCAGGTTCACGGTAGTAGATATTTAAAGCAGAAGACATTTTATCACCATACTTGGCTTCAAATCCTCCTGCCGAGAAATTCACTGCAGAAACCATATCCGGATTAATAATACTCATTCCCTCCTGCTGTGAGTTTCTGATCAGAAAAGGTCTGTAGATCTCAATATCATTAATGTAGATAAGGTTTTCATCATAGTTTCCGCCACGAACCATATATTGGGAAGACAGCTCGGTATTGGAATTTACGGAAGGAAGTGTTTTAAGCAATCCTTCAATCCCACCATTGATAGAAGCTACTGACTTCGCTTCTTTTGCTGAAATTCTCACATTGGTAAGGTCGTTTGTTCTTCCTGTTACTTTTTTCTGGAAGACAACTTCCTCTATATCGGTTACTCTAGTGGTCGCCGTATCCTTTTTTCTTTGTTGGGAGAAAATCAGAAACGGGACCATAAGGCTTAGCGGTAAAACTAGTTTTTTCAAAAGAAATATTTTAGAATTTCTAAAATTAA
>JASLCD010000084.1 GCA_030146295.1 Chryseobacterium sp. | reverse complement strand
TCGCATTTCTTACTGTGAATAAAGATACATTTTTAATTGCTTCGGTTTTAAAAATTTTTTGAAGCTCCTGGTTGAGCTCGTCTATATGATTAAATTTATCTTCAAGGCACAATGCCAGGGAGATAGCAGAATTCTGCATCAGGGAAACCTTGATCTTATACTTAGACAGATATCCAAAAATTAAGCTCATATGATCTTCCGCAATAAAAGAGAAATCTCTTGTAGATATTTTCAGAAGATCCTGATTTTCTTTTAAAATATAAGATTCTTCCTGTTGGTTTTTGTCGGAAGAACCTACTTTTGTTCCTTCTTTGGTAGGATCTACGAAAGATTTTACATAAAAAGGAATGCTTTTTTGTTGTAATGGCTGTAAGGTTTTCGGGTGAATGACACTTGCTCCGTAATAAGCCATTTCAATTGCTTCTTCATATGAAATATTGGAAAGAAGAGAAACATCACTGAACTTTCTTGGATCTCCAGTCATTACCCCAGGTACATCTTTCCAGATAGTCATCGCTTCAGCATTAAGGCAATAAGCAAAAATAGCCGCAGAGTAGTCTGAACCCTCTCTTCCCAGCGTTACCGTAAAATTGTTTTCGTCAGAACCAATGAATCCTTGGGTCACATAGCAGATCTCAGGATTCAGATTGGAAATGAACTCTTCCGTTCTCGTCCAGTCTACTGTACCTTCTCTGTATGAATTATCCGTTTTTACATAATCTCTGGCATCCAGCCACTGATTGGTAAACTGGATCTCGTTCAGATATTCACTCACTATTTTCGTAGAAATCATTTCTCCGCAGCTTACTACCTGATCGTAAACAAAGTTGTAGTTGGGGGATTTATTTCTTCTTAAAAAAGAGTCAATATCATCAAAAAAGAGATTAATTTCTGCAAAAACTGCATGATTTTCAGGAAAAAGACCCTCCGCAATCTCAATGTGTTTTCGTTTTATCTTTTCAATCTCAGTTTGATAGTTGTCCTTTTTGAAATAAAGTTCTACTACTTTTTCCAACTCGTTTGTCGTTTTGCCCATTGCTGAAATTACCAGCAAACATTTGGCAAATCCCTGGCTTTGTAGAACCATGGAGACGTTTTTTACACTTTCAGCATCTTTTACAGATGCTCCACCAAACTTGAAAATTTTCATTAAATTGTTAAAAATAAAATTGTTAGATAAAAAATTACATGAGTTTTTTACGGACGTCAAAATTATAAATTTACAACGAGATATGAAATAGGCGATTGGAATGATAGAATTAAGATTTCCTTAAAATCATGAATTAATGAAATAATTTGAATTTTTACTGTGGCTGATATCACGAATCCGGAGGTATAATTTTAAATACCAACTTGGTGTTGTGTTGATTTTTGTTTGTATTGTGTTGATATACAGATTGTAAACTCTTTTGTAATTAAATTTTCTTAATGCGATAAATTTTCCGAAATTTGGGGAAAACGTAAAAAGAAAAATATGTCAAATCAGCCATTACAGACTTTAGGAGAATTTCTTATAGATAAACAGGACGATTTTCAATATTCTACAGGTGAATTTTCTCGTCTTCTGAGCGCAATAAGATTGGCTTCGAAAGTGGTAAACAGAGAAGTAAATAAAGCCGGAATTGTAGATATAACAGGAGCTGCCGGTAACCAGAATATTCAAGGTGAAGAACAGCAGAAATTGGATGTGATCGCTAATGAAATTTTTATTACGGCTTTGTCTCAAAGAGAGGTTGTTTGTGGTATTGCATCTGAAGAAAATGATGATTTTATTGATATTAAATGTGGAGAGAACGGTCACTTAAGTAAATATGTCGTTCTTATAGATCCTTTGGACGGATCCTCCAACATTGATGTAAATGTTTCTGTAGGAACTATTTTCTCTATCTACAGAAGAGTTACTGAGCCTGGAACTCCTGTACAGCTTGAAGACTTTTTACAGAAAGGAATCAATCAGATTGCAGCAGGATATGTTATTTACGGTTCATCTACAATGATCGTTTATACCACCGGAAACGGAGTAAACGGATTTACTCTTGATCCTTCTTTGGGAACTTATTATCTTTCTCATCCCAATATGACTTTCCCGAAAACAGGTAAAATTTATTCTATCAACGAAGGAAACTATATCAAATTTCCTCAGGGAGTAAAAAATTACCTTAAATACTGCCAGATGGAAGAAGGAGACCGTCCTTATACCTCAAGATATATCGGTTCTTTAGTTGCGGATTTTCATAGAAATATGCTGAAAGGAGGAATTTATATTTATCCTTCTTATTCTCAGGCTCCAAATGGTAAGCTAAGACTTTTATACGAATGTAATCCAATGGCATTTCTTGCAGAGCAGGCCGGAGCAAAAGCAACAGATGGGTTCAGAAGAATTCTTGAAATAGAACCTACAGAACTTCACCAGAGAATTCCTTTCTTCTGTGGAAGTATTGACATGGTAGAAAAAGCGGAAGAATTTATGCGTATCGACAGCGTAAAATAAATGGAAGCAAAGTATTTACAATATTTATTACAATTTAAACGCCCGAGTGGAACATCTCGCGGCGTTTTGCTTGATAAGGAAACCTTTATTCTGACTATTTCTGAAAATGAAAAAAAAGGAGTAGGTGAATGTGCTGTCTTCAGAGGGCTGAGTTTTGACGACAGACCTGATTATGAAGAAAAACTGAAATGGCTTTGCGAAAATATCAATCAGGAGGCAGCTTTTTTAAAAGAAGAACTGAAAGAATTTCCATCGATCTGGTTTGGCTATGAACAGGCTGTTCAGAATTTGAAATATGGTAGCAATATTTATTTTCCGAGTGATTTTACCGAAGGAAAATCTTCTATTACGATCAACGGACTGATCTGGATGGGAGATGTTGGATATATGGAAGAGCAGATTCAGGATAAACTGGAGAAAGGATTTCATTGTATTAAATTAAAAATCGGAGTTGACTGGAAATCCGAGCATGTCATTCTTCAGAAGTTAAGAGAAAAGTTTTCCAAAGATCAGCTGGAACTCCGTGTGGATGCAAATGGAGGATTCAGTAAAGATGAAGCACCTGTTGTTTTACAGCAGCTCGCGGATCTTCATATTCATTCTATTGAACAGCCCATCAAAGCAGGAAACTGGGACGATATGGCAGAATTATGTGCTAAGACCCCTATACCGATCGCATTAGATGAAGAGCTGATCGGAATTATTGATCCTGAAGAAAAGAAAAAACTTTTAGAAAAAATAAAACCACAATATATTATTCTGAAGCCTGCATTAATAGGAGGTTTTTTCGGTTCAGACGAATGGATTTCCCTGGCTGAAAATCAGAATATAGGCTGGTGGATTACCTCAGCCCTGGAAAGCAATATAGGATTGAATGCCATTGCTCAGTATACTTTTACAAAAAAAAATCCAATGCCTCAAGGTTTAGGCACTGGAGCTTTATTTGTTAATAATTTTGAATCCGATTTAGAACTCAGAAATGAGCTTCTATGGTTCCAAAATATAACTGAGAGATTTAATTAGCATAATGGTGGAGGTGAATCTGGGCATGTAGTTTGACCACAGTAGTCAGGACCCCATGATCTACAACACATAGCAACCGGATTCCAGCTGTTGCATCCAATAGGTGGTCTCCCTCCTTTGATCGATTTTAATTCTCCTCTTTTGATTTTCTTTAGATTTTTCATGTTATTAATTTTATTTGATTGGTAAGTAAATGTCGAAAACTTTTTTTAATTATACAACAAATGGAGAATTATTTAGCAATATTTAACAGATTTGAAGAAAAATCTAAAAATGATTAAAAACGAAAATATATTCCTGCATCAGATCTGTAGGAATTTTTTTTGTTTTTCGGTTCTATTCTATAAGGGTGAGTAATTGTTGGATCGAATACTTTATTGTTTTTAGAGGTTGTTATTCAGTTAAATGACATCTTTTACGAAGATGGCTTTCTTAATACAACTTAGTATATAAGAAAACTGCTTTTTAATATGTTCCATAATAAAAAAATTATAATTCCCTATGGTTTGAATTAGCAATCATTGTGCCATACTGTAAAATCGGGCTAATTTTAACATAGAGTTCATTTTTTAAGAATTATTTTAATTATTTGTTAAGAAATAATTGTGAAAATATTTTCGTTATCCTTGGATCGGTTGGTGATAAGATTTCGGTCTATACCGTATAAATTCTGAAAGATATCTGCCTGCACCTGCGAGCTGGAAAGGTATCCCCAATGATTTCCCACTTCATATTTAAAGCTGTTGAGAAGATCATCTTTTACAAACGTACAGTCGATAATAGAAACAATATCTTTGTAATGGTCGATATCACTCGGTCCGTTTTTACCAAGTCGAGGGGTCAGGATATTTTTTGTAAACTGAGAGATTCCTAAAACAGCGTCCTGTCTGTTCAGGTAGATGGAAATCCGGTTGGCCAGTAATGGCAGTTTATTATATGAATCTTCGGAATCTTCAAATACTTTGTAGCTGACATCCGCATTCAACAGCAGAACCTGGTCGATAACACGAAGAATATTTTCCCTTTTAAGACTGTATAGCATACTTTGAAGTACTCTGTTGCCAAGAGAATGAGCCATAAGGTGAATCCTTTGATTGCAGGGGGCAAGATCCCGGTTGGAAAAAATATCTTTTAAAAACTGAGTGTAGAAATAAAACAATCTCATAAGAGATGTCCCGGAATTGATGCTGGAAGCCTTATCATCAAAATAACTCAACGGGATAATACTGCCTGAAGCCGGCCAGCTTACGAATAAAATATGTTCTACAGGAGATGCCGGATTATCAATGAATATTTTCTTAAGATCAAGAATAGCCTTCAGTTCATCATCAAAATCATACAAATAACCATGGATGAATATCAGGACGTCACTTCGGTCTTTAGTAGAAGACATATTTTTGTACAGCTCATAGAACATTCTTTGAGTTCCGCCAAGATTATTCGCTGTAAGAGGAGATTTTTTAATTCCTTTTTCACTCAGAAGAACATCCAAAACTTCTTCATAACCCTGTTTTTCGGGTTCGGAAAAAAGTGAATAATTTAGGATATTCCTGTTGGTGTAGTCTTTTTTCTTTTTCGCTTGAGCAGTAGGCTCCTTATAATTCTCAAAATCACATTTGGCAATCCTGAAATTAGGAATTGAGTATTCATCATTGGAAAAAGAATCTACTCTTTCACCTTTATGCCGGATTATCTTCCGGTTACTTAAGATATAGACGGCCATGATTGATAATTAGTTAAATGGTTTTAGCTTTTCCGAAATTAATGAAAATTACCGAAATACAAAGGATAAGGCTTTTAAATTATCACTTTTACAAACGCTTATTTTTCCGTAACTTTGTGAAACTTTTTTTGCTAAAAAATAAAAGCTACTTTAATGGAAGAAGAAAAAAAATCACTCAATTTTATTGAGCAAATTATAGAAGATGATATGGCAAAC
>JASLCD010000083.1 GCA_030146295.1 Chryseobacterium sp. | reverse complement strand
CTAATTTTTTTAAGTTTTTCATAACTATAATTTTATATGATTATTACATCACGAATATATGAATAATAATATCACAATTGCAAATTATTTTCAATAAATTAATTATATGTTTTTATTATTTAATATTTCATTAATATATGTGTGAATTAGTAAAAATATCATTTTCACTTATATGTGATTGATTTACTAAATGTTAAAAATAATAACTCAATTTGTGAAATTTAGAGTTATTATTTATGTACTAAATTCTATTTATTAATGATTATTTTTTAAACTATGCAAAGCCTTCTATATCCGTTCAGGAATCAACTTTTACCCTGAGAAAAACCGACTGTTCAGGCGCGAAAATTCCCCATTTGAGTAAAAATGAAGGTCAGACCAGTCAAATTTTCTTTTATATGATAGTAAAACCCGCTCTGGTGGTTGATAAAGAATTCAAATTTTGTATTTTTGCTTACATACTTTTATCAATGTCAATTTTTTCAAATAATATACGCTTCTTAAGAGCCAAGAGAAAGCTCTCCCAACAAAATGTAGCTGATGAACTGATGATCTCCAGAGTCCGGTATTCCAAATATGAGAACGGCATATCTGAACCTCCTATCGAGCTGCTGATAAAAATTTCCAAATATTTTCATGTAAGCATTGATCTTATGCTGTCGGTGGATATCCAGAAGTATCCTATGGATGATATGCTGAAACTTCCGGATAACAGAATTGTTCTTCCGGTAGCAGTAGATGCACATGGGAATGATACCATAGAAATTATTCCTCAAAAAGCTTCCATGGGCTACCTGGAAGGCTACAGTGATGTGGATTATATTGAAAGTCTTCAGCGTATTGCTCTTCCCTTCCTTACCAACGGGAAATACAGAGCATTCCCGGCAGACGGCGATTCTATGCCTCCGTTCAGAAACGGATCCTATATTGTAGGAAAATATGTGGAAGGAATCAGTGATTTGAAACAGGGGAAAACCTATGTTTTCGTAACGCTGAATGACGGGATTACCTATAAACGTTTTAAGGAAAGAAAAGAAAATGCAATCTGTGTAAGTGCTGATAATTCTTTTTATGAGCCTTATGATATTCCGTTTGAAGAAGTTGTAGAAATCTGGCAGTATGCTTCAGGAATTTTTCCGGAAGATTTCGAGCCTGGAGACTATGAAAGCTATAATTTTAAAGAAATGTTCCGCGAACTGAGACAGGACATCAGGGATCTTGATAAAAAGGTTTCCGGCCGTCGTCGTAAACAGTCATAGTATTCAATCAACCTTATTATATAGTATACTCCCGGTTTTATAAACCGGGAGTATACTTATTATGTATGATCTTGTTATTCTTGAGTTATAATTCGTCCGCGAGCTCAATCCACACCGGAGCATGATCGCTGCTTTTTTCCCATCCGCGTACATGACTGTCTACTCCACCAGATGTTAACAGTGGCTGAAGATAAGGACTCAGTAAAATATGATCCAGCCTCATGCCTGCATTCCTGTCGTAAGCTTTATATAAGTAATCCCAGAAGGTATATATTTTTTCATCCGGATAAAGGCTTCGTATAGAATCAAGCCATCCTTTCTTCTGAAGATCTTTATAAGCTTTTCTTACCTCTGTTCTGTACAGGGCATCATTTTCCCAGCGTTCAGGTTTATACACGTCAATAGGTTCTGGAATGATATTAAAATCACCAATAAGTATGGCGGGAAGTTCCATTGTGATAAGTTGGCTGGTTCTTCTTTTAAAACGTTTGATCCACGATAATTTATAATCGAATTTAGGTCCGGGATAAGGATTGCCATTCGGAAGATAAAGACAGCAGATGACCATTTTATCAATGATGGCTTCAATATAACGGCTTTGAACATCTTCGGGATCTCCGGGTAAAGATCTTTGTACTTCCGTAATTTCTTTATTTTTCGCCAGTATAGCAACTCCATTCCAGCTTTTTTGTCCATTCCAGATAGCCTCATAGCCTGCTTTGTTAATTTCATCTACAGGAAAACGTTCCTGAGGTGCTTTCAATTCCTGAAGACAGACAATATCCGGCGAGGCTTCTTTAAGCCATTTGAGTAAGACAGGCAGGCGTCCGTTGACTCCATTAACATTATAAGTGGCTATTTTCATGATGAATTTTTTGAAGAAATCAGATATTTTTAATTACGGCAATAATTGTTCCATCATAACCGCTTTTTATGGGTTGTTTAATTGAAAAATAATCTAAAAAATATAAGTTTTGACGAATAATCTCTGGGTTGTGATGTAAAAGTTCAATATATTTGTGATACCAGAAGTTCATTAATAATTAAACTTTCAATGAAAAGATATTCGACCTTTTTATTTGCACTACTTTTTCCCATCACAATGTATAGCCAGCAGAATTTATCCGCTGATGAATTATTCGTTAAGGCCCGAAATGCTGCTTTTGAACAGAAAGATTATCCTGCATCTATTGCTCTGGCTAAAGAAGCATTGGAAAAAGCACCTAATTATACAGATATTTCAGTTTTCCTGGGAAGACTCTATACCTGGAACAAAGACCTGGTTTCTGCAAGGGCTGTATTTGAAGAGCTTGGTAAAAGAGAGGTTCAGGATGAAGATTATTTTCTGGCTTATGCTTCATTGGAATACTGGAATGATCAGAATACAAAAGCTATTGAAATCTTAGATAAAGGACTCTCCTATCATCCTAAATCTGAAACATTATTATTACTGAAAGCGAAAGTGTATTTTGGAATGGATAATTATGAGGAAGCAGATAAAGCTGTAACTACGCTTTTGTCCATTAATCCTAAAAATACTGAAGCAAGGGCTCTGGCAGTAAGAATAAATGAGCTTAGTTCTAAAAATGCGGTAGGAATTGTTTACAATTATTCTCATTTTGACAAGCAGTTTGATGATGACTGGCATATTGTGAGTGTAAGTTATAAGAGAATTACTCCTATTGGTTCTGTGATCCTTCGCGGAAATTATGCCAATAAATTTGCCCAGGGAGGAACACAGGTTGAGCTGGAGGCATATCCAAGACTTTCTAAAATGTTCTACCTGTATGTTGGCGGAGGATATTCTGATGATGTGGGTCTGTTTCCGAAGTACCGTACCGGAGTTTCTCTGAATGCCAATCTTCCTCACAGTTTTGAAGCAGAATTAGGATACCGTCAGCTTTATTTCAGCAGCAGTATCTGGATGTATACCGCTGCGATAGGGAAATATTATAAAAACTTCTGGTTCAATCTTCGTACTTATATCACTCCCGACAGCAAGAATATTTCACATTCTTATACCGGAACTGTAAGATATTACACAAAAGGCGCTCAGGATTATTTTGCTTTTCAGATAGGAACCGGGATCAGTCCGGAAGAAAACCGTAATAACCTTCTGGAAAATGAAACGTTTAAACTTAAAACCTTTAAAATAGGTGGCGAATATAATTTCTCTTTCCATTCCAATCTGTTTTCAGTAGGAACGATGTATTACAACCAGGAATACCGTCCGGGTGAGAAAGGAAATCAATTTGACATTACATTAGGATATACCAGAAAGTTTTAAAATTTTGATTTTACTTTTTTCTTAAAGTTCACCATTACCGAATCTGGCATCAGCTTTTGGGTAGAATAAAATTGGGAGTTCATGCTTTTGTACTGATTGAATCTTCCTTTGATTTTACTCAGAGCAGCATTATCATCGGAAGCATCTTCTTCCATATTTTTCAGAGTGAAAAGCTGTCCGTCATGGATATAATATTTTTCAGACACAAAATCAATAAGCTGATTTTTACTCTGCATCATTGGAATTCCGGATTTGCTGATCTCAGAATCCGGAGAAAACCCTCTTCCTACCCATGTTACCGTAGAAGGCGTACTGATGTTATAATTACTTCTGTAATAAGCTAAAATAGAAGGAGCAATATCAAAATGACTTACTGTTTTGTAGAAACGCTTCGATTCCTTCAGTAATGGAGAATAGATCAGTAATGGTACATGAAATCTGTCTATTTTAGACTGCAGCGTGATTTCAGGCATACTGTGATCTCCTGTGATGATGAAAATCGTATTCTTGAAATCCGGACGTTTACTGTAACTTTCAAAGAACCCTTTGATGGCATCATCGGCATTAAGAACCGAAATCAGCTGGTCTTTGTGAGCTGTGGCCCATTTCTTCTGGTCTGAAGTTAGAATACCTGAATTGAGCCTTTGATTGTAAAGCTTTTCATAATAGTTCTTATTGTTGATTAAGAAAGGATTATGCGTTGAAAGGGTAAGAATCATATTGAAATACGGTCTGTCCTGAGGCTTTTGCTGTTGCTGCATTTTACCAAAAACCGCCTGATCTTCATATCCCCAGCTTTCTCCGTTGTTGGCAGGAAGCTTACGGTAAGGACTGCTGAATGAGGCTTCATCTGTGATATGATCTACCCCACTATATTCAAGAAATTGACGGTAGCGGTCAAAGGATGTATGACCTCCATAATAAAAACCTGTTTCAAACCCATTGGCTTTCAGTATATTATAAAGGTTAAAGTTTTCCGGTGTTTTTTCTATTTCAAGAAAACCATTCTTCCCAAAAGGAAGTGATCCTGTGAGTGATGGTAATGCTCCAAAGGTTCTTCCCGCTGAGCTTAAGCTGTTTTCCCAATACAATGCTTTCTGGGACAAAGAATCGAGGTATGGAGTAAAGTTGCCAATATATCCTTTCGGAGAAGTATAAGCATGGCCAAAGCCTTCCATGATAAGGAAAACAAGATTGGGAACTTTTTCAGACCGGTTAAAATAAGATCCTAAAAAGTCCGGTGTAGTTTCTTTCCTCCAGAAAGGGAAATTTTTATCAATCATTTCTGCATTTGCAGTGAAATTTTCATTCTCACCCAGTAATTCATTCAGTTCAGGATGGTCACTGATGAAATTATCTTCATTGGATTTAAAGAAATAGGCCCATTTACTTTTTGCTGCATTTTGGTCAAATTCATTTTCAGAACTGAATGTTTTTGATTGCAGGATATTGGACGGGATGAAAAAGGCTGCTAATCCCAAAACCAATAATACAAGTCCAGGATAGAATGATTTCAAAGCGGCTTTACTGGCTATCCATATAGGGATGAGAGAAGCTGTCATTAAAATACCCAGCATTGCAAAGTTCTTAAAATTAAGCATTCCGCTTGCCTGTAAAATCTGCTTCATCTCGTCTTTGCTGTAGTATAAAAGGTCTGCACCCAATACGTTGCGGGTTTCTGAAAAATACAGAAACAGAATATACTGAGTAACGGCTACAATCAGCAGGGCTGTCATTGCCAGAATTCTTGCCCAGCCTTCTCTGATGAAATTGATGATCAGATATATAATTCCTACACAAAATGTAAGTTTAAAGGCAAATAAAATATTCTCTGCGAAAAGATTCCCAACAATTGCTGATGTATCAAATTTTGGAAAAGTATACCAGTACCATAACCACTCGGCTGTTACTCCTGTTAAAAATAATGCAAAGAAAATTAAGACCATTATTCCCCATTTTCTAAGCCCGGACTGAAGAATAGCATACATTCTTTCTTTGAAGGGTAAATGCTGTGTACTTTGGTTGAAGCCCTGTCTTGTCATTTCGCCCCATCCGTGCGACTTTTTGAAATAATCTATAAATCCGCTTACTCCTGCTTTTACAACAATAGGATGGAAATAAAAAGGTTCGGAAAAAGCTGTCGCAATAAGTGTGAGAAAATCTTTCCTTTTGGTATAAACCTGCCGGCTTACAAGGTCTACCAATATTGAATAGATAGAATAAAGAAATCCCATAGAGATAACGAGGGAAAAAAGAACGGTAAAGAACGGCCAGTTGATAATTCCCAACAGTAAAAAGATAATGAAGATAATATATCCTGAAAACTCAATTAACGGACCCAAGAATTCAAAAAAGAACCAATAAGGAAGACTGATCATACCTAATTTTCCATATTTCGGATTGAACATCAGTTTTCTGTGTTTCCATAAGGTTTCCATGGTTCCGCGCATCCATCTGTTTCGTTGTTTTTTCAGAATATCTTTGGATTCGGGAACTTCTGTCCAGCATAAAGGATCCGGAATTGTAAGCACTTCATAAGGCTCATTTCTTTCCTCCATATACTTTCTCATTCTTACCACCAGCTCCATGTCCTCTCCTACAGTGTTTTTATCATAACCGCCGCAAGCGAGTACTATTTTTCTGTCAAAGACTCCAAAAGCACCGGAGATCAAAATCAATCCCGATGCCCGGGACCACGCCATACGCCCTAGTACAAAAGCTCTTATGTATTCTAATGCCTGAGTTCTGCCCAAAAGGGTTTTCGGCATGTTGACACTTACTATTTTACCATTTTCTATCACGCAGTTATTGGCCAGACGAATGACTCCACCGCAGGCGATGAACTTTTTATCGGTCTGCTCCAACATTGGTTTTGCGAGTTTCAGAATCGCATCCTGCTCCAGAATACAATCTACATCAATGCAAACCAGATATTCCCCGGAAGAAATATTTACTCCAACATTCAGAGCATCTGCCTTTCCTCCGTTTTCTTTATCAACAACAATCAGCTTTTTGAAGGCCGGATTTTTACTTTTATAAACTCCTCTTACAGCATTGGTTGGTATTTTTCCCTGAATGAAGTAAGCCATAGATTCCAGTTCATAAGCCTCAATAAGCTTTTGTATGGAATCATCTTTACTTCCGTCATTCACGATGATAATTTCCAGATTGTGATAGTAAAGGGATAGCAGGGAACGTACATTTTCTACAATGGTCATTCCTTCATTATAAGCCGGGGCAATAACACTGAATACCGGAGCGTTGGGATTGGCTGCAATAATGCTGTAATCTGTAAATGTATTTTCTTTTTTATAACGAAGTACAGCGCCTAAAGCATAAGTTCCTATCCAGCCATAGATAAGGATTATGGCTGTCCCGTAAATCATAAACAACCAGATAACAACTTCATAGACGATATGTGAAAATTCTAACATACTTTTTCCTGCAATGCGTATTTAATGATTTGAATTAATTCTTCAGAGGAAGTCTCTTTTCCGGATAGTTCTATCAGATATTCCTGCTTTTCCAGTGAGCATAGAGCTTCCGCAGCATGTACTTTTATTCCTGAATCGGTATTGTTTAATAACTGATCTTTCAGAAAATCTACACAGCACAGGTCTTTTGATTTCTTCATTACTTTAAGGATCTCTTTCTGAACTTCAATAGGCTGATGAGGATATACTTCCATGAGATAGGTAATGGTTGAAGGGTTTTCCAGAGATAGTAATGTCTGTACCGCCTGTACCCGTACTTCAGCAGATGGATGATCCAGCAAATCAATTACTGTAGGGTAAAGAGACAAGACCTGAAATTTCCTTAACAGTTTAAAGGTAAAAATGACCACAGAATCATTAGAACTTTTAACCCAGTTTTTAATACTGTCACAGGAATCTTCAGGAATACTGGTGATTGAGATAAGCAAACGGAGCTGCTGCCATTCCGATATCTTTGTTGAAATACTGTTGAGGAAATGAAGACCTTCAAATCCTTTAAAATGAACCATTGCATATTGTGCTTCCTGATAAACCTGTGCGGAAGGATGCGTTAAAAATGTAGAAATCTTTGGCAGTGCTTCTTCTACATTCATTGCGGTAAGCTCCTGTATGCCTCCTGCAATGAGATGGATTTTTTTCTGATTCAGTTTTTTTAACGCTTCTTCCTGAAGGCCATATTCCCGGAAGAGGTCTCTGAGCTTATGCTGCGCTGCCCCGGAAAATTTCTTCTCGGATTCTGCCAGCTTCTGGAGGAATAAATTTCTGAATAAAGAATTTCCGGATGCTGTTGAAAAGTTGTGGTCTGCAGAGGTTTCTTCACCATATACGATCACTTCTGAGATTCTTTTATTGATCATTTCTGACCATCTGAAAATATGGAGGGATTCTCTATACTGATAAAAGCTGTAGATGAGTACGGCTATGATCAGTAAGAGTACCAAGGAAAGCATTCCCAGAAAAACAAGAAAAAGAAAATGCACAGAAGTGGTTAAGAACATGGTATTTGTTTATTTTGAAGAAAATCTTTTTATTCTTAATATCAATTCATTGGGACTGAATGGTTTCACTATAAAATCGGCAGCTCCGAGATCAAAAGCGTTCAGTACCACTTCTTCCTGTCCCATACTGGAAAGCATGATCACCGGGATCTGCTTGCCTATCGTTTTGATGGCTGAAAGGATTTCAATTCCGGAGGCGAATGGCATCATAATATCTGTAATAGCCAGATCGACATCCTGGGTTTTAAGAGTTTCGATAGCATCTTTACCGTTGCGGGTGAGGATCACTTCATGTCCTTCTTTTAATAATTTGTGTTCTATCGTTTTTAGAATCAGTTCATCGTCTTCAGCGATTAGAATCAACATAGTTTTAGTTTTTTATTGTATTAAATTGTTAATTAATTGTAATCCTGTCGTTATTTCCTGGATCATTTCTTTTTCCATGGAGATAAAATCCATGTCGGGTTCTGCTTTATTTTCCCAGCTGGCCGTATTTTTTGTAAGATTTATCAATCCCGCTGTTCCTGCTGTTCCTTTAAGTTTGTGAAGGATCAATTTCAGGGTGGTACTGTCTTTTTCAGCTGAGTATTTTTTAATATCCTCTTTGGCTTGAGTAAGCTGCTGTATTACAAGGTCCAAAAATACTTTTCTGAAATCTTCATCATCATCGCCTATTTGTTCATTCAAAAGATTCATGTCAAGGTATTTTGCCTGATCCGGAGAATCTTCAGTACCCGTATAATTTTTGTTCATAATATATTTTTTCAGCATTTCCAGAAGATCAGCCTGTCTTAAAGGTTTAGGCAGAAAATCATTCATCCCGGAATTTATACATCTTTCTTTCTCTCCCAATACATTTCCGGCCGTTACTCCAATAATCGGAACATCGGCATAGCCAGGCAGCAAACGGATTTGTTTTGTAGCTTCAATACCATCCATTATCGGCATCTGAACATCCATTAAAATGATATTGAATGTTTTTTCTCTGCATTGCTGCAATGCCTGAAGACCGTCTGTAGCTTCTGTGAGTTCTGCATCAGTAATTAATGAACGCATCATTTTGTGGTTCAGGACCATATTTACAGGGTTGTCATCTACCAGCAGGACCCGCGGTGCCTGCATCAGCAATGACGTTTCTGTTTCCGGCTGTGGAATATGACTGATCTCTTTTTCTGTGTGCTTTACAACCTGTTTCAATGTCTTGTACAGTTCTTCAGATTTAATGGGCTTCAGCAGGAAGTATGAATTGTTTTCCTGGCGGAAAGAATTGATAACATCGTGCTCTTCAGAAGAGGTATGAAGGATAATCAAAGGTGAAAGTTCATTTTGTTGGTTAAACATTTCTTTGATTTTTTCTATCGTTTCCAGTCCGGAGATGATCGGCATATGGTAATCCATCAGGATAACATCGAAACGTTCCCCGGCCAGAAGTATCTGCAGGGCTTCCATGCCATTGGCGGCAAGCTTTGAGTCTATATTTTTATAGGCAAGCATATGCTGAAGAATCACTCTGTTGGCTTCGTTATCATCCACAATAAGAACCCTGTTTATCTTCAGGTCTTCATCTTCATGATGGTCTGCCATTTCGTAAGGAATCTGAATGTCAAAGTAGAAAACAGAACCTTTATCAACCACACTCACCAAAGACAGGCTGCTTCCCATATATTTCAGAATATTGTTTGAAATGGTAAGACCAAGTCCTGTTCCGCCATAACGTTTACTGATAGAGCTGTTTTCCTGAGTGAAGGCATCAAAAATAAACTGCTGCTTCTCTTTAGGAATACCGATTCCGGTGTCCCGCACTGAAAATCTTAATGTAATATCTTTATTGTTAATATTCAGTTTTTCTACTTTAAGCTCTATTTCTCCCTGTGATGTAAACTTAACGGCATTCCCAAGAAGATTAATCAGAATCTGTTTCAGTCTGGATTCGTCCAGCCAAATGGTGTCAGGAAGCCCCTGCTCTATATTTAACAGTAATTCTATATCTTTTTTCTGGGATTGATAAAGGATCACATTGATCACCTGACTTACAATATCATATACATTTGATTTTTCAATTGAAAGGTCCATTTTTCCGGATTCTATTTTAGAAAAATCGAGAATATCATTGATGATGTTTAATAGATTTTCTCCGGATTCATTGATATAATTGAGGTATTGAGTCTGTATCTCATTCAACGGCGTTTTTAGCAGAAGATCAGAGAACCCGATGACACCATTCAGCGGAGTCCTGATTTCATGACTCATGTTGGCTAGAAATTCTGATTTTGCTTTATTGGCAATGTCAGCCATTTTCTTAGCATTTTTAAGCTCTTTATTGATTCTTACAGAGGGGGTAATATTCTGTGCAGAAACAATAATTCCGCCTATTGTATTACTGGAAAGATACCATGGTGTAACTTCTATATTGTAGTGCTGAATCATTTCTTTATCAGGAATTTCTATGGCCATGTCTTCGTTTTTATAGGCAATTCCTGCCAGGGCATCCTGATAAATCTTTATTCTTTCATCCGGTACATTAGGAGAAATCTTAAACATATTTTCTCCGATAAGCCTGATGTCGTTCATCTTGAATTCATCTTTCCAACTGCTGCTTACAGAAAGGTAATTCAGTTCCTTGTCAAACATAGCCACTGTGGCAGGAACATAGGTGACAAAGGACTGAAGCATGGCCTCTTTTTTGGCGAGCTCAAGGTAAATGTTTTTAAAATTATCAATATCCTGAATGATTCCGTATACTCTGGTACAAACTCCTTCTTCAAATTCTGGTATACCTTTTACCCTTACCCAGATTATCACATTATCATTTCGGACAAGCTGTAATTCTTCATCGTAAGGAATACCTTCGTTTACGGCTCTTTCAAATAGCTGTTTCAGTTTTTCCCGGCTGTCTTCGCTGTAGAAGCCCAGCGCATTTTCCAGATCAGGCTGGAATGTTTTATCTATTTTATGGATTTCTCTGGTAGACTGTGACCAAAATACTGTATTGTTTTTAAGATTCACTTCCCATCCTCCTACCTGGGCTACAGCACTTGTCTGTTCAAGCATTTTTTTGGTACGAACAAGATCTTTTTCCAACGTCATTCTTTCTGTAACATTCAGTGCGGTACTTACTACATATGGCTTTCCTTCTTTGTTGATTTCTACCAGATTGTGGTACATCCAGATCACTTCTTCACCTCCTTTTGTTTTCAGAATCATGGTTCCGAAATCTTCCTGGTTCTTGTTGATTCTTTCCAGATATTGTTCCAGCAATGGCCAGTTTTTTTCAGGGACAAGATCTTTCAGATTCAGCCCTTCTACTTCTTCTGCGGAATACTGCAGGGTTTCTCTTCCTTTTTCGTTTACGGCAGTAATATTTCCTTCCATGTCATGCATACTCATCAGGCCTATTGCATTTTCAAAGAAGCTTCTGAAACGGCGTTCAGAACTTTCAAGTTTGAGGTTTTCTTCGATACGCTGGGTAATATTGATTCCAAAACAGAAAATTTCAGAATGATTCTGATTCAGTTTCAGAGACCATTCTACAATAATAGTCTGGGTATCCCCAATCTTTGTAGAAGTGGTAAATGTTACTTCTTCATTGGCAGCAGGCAGGTTTTTGGTAAGTAATTGCAGTTGGGAGTTATGGCTGCCCAGAACAGTAAGGAAATTCTGGTCAATAACCTGAGACTTTTCCAATTGAAAAATGCTTTCAAAAGCAGGATTGACTTCTTTCAGTGTGAAATTTTTATCCAGAACACAGATCAGGTTATTGGAAATACTAAAGGTCTGTTGAAAATATTCAGCCTGAATATTTTTTCTTTTCCCCATCAGGACTTTTGTGATCGCCTCTCCTATTTTTTTAAGGGTTGAAATCTGATCGTCTGTAATTGTTTTAGGCTTATAATCGATAACGCAGATGGTTCCTAATACGAATCCTTCATCATCAATCAGGGGTACTCCAGCATAAAACCTGATTCCTCCCGCCAGAATAATTGCGTTGTCAGAAGATCTTTCATCTAATAAAGTATCATTGATAATTACAACGTCCCCACTTGCAATAGAATATTGGCATACCGTATTTTTCCGGTCTACAAAATCGAGGGCAAGTCCTACACAACTTTGGATGGTCTGGGTTTCGCTTTCCATCATTGCAATAAGTGATGCGGGACAGTCGGTCACCAGGCATGCCGTTTCTGCAAAAATGTCTAACTGGGGATCTTTTTCAAGGTTTAAAAGATCAAAAAATTCCAGTTTCCTCATTCTGGCTTCTTCATTCGCAGGAATTGGATACTTCTTCATATGTTATTTCAACTGTTAGAGATTTTTCTTTTTTAATTATTAAAAAATGATAATCAGAGCCTTAAAGTGTATATTTTAAACATTTTTAAGTGCTTTGAATTATTATTTTAATAAGCAAACCAAAATACGAAATAATTTGTATTCTATTATAGTAAATTTGGCAATAAAGGTATATAAATGATTATTTCAAATTAATTAGAGCGAATTCTGGATTTTTGAAAGAAATAATAGGGATTATGAAAGAAAAATTACTTAAAGGTTCTATTTTGGGTAAAGTACTTCAATCCAGAATGGGAAATGATATAGCAGCGCTTGAAGAGATGTTTGATGACTCTGTAAGTCATAACAAAGGGCAAATTATTTTATTACTTTTTTTCGAACTTATTTATGCACTGTTCAATGAATTGTGCTTGCGTAAAAATCTCTTTTTTTTCATTAGTATAAATAAATAAGGAATCTTTTTTGAATGTATTAGACTTTCTATCAATAATTTTTAAAAGAAAGACAGCTTGGTAATTACCTGTTTTATAATCTTTGGGACTTAAGTATCTTACACTTTCTCCAATTTTTGTATCATATTTTATACTGTCACTAACTTTTGCATACTTTGAATTGATTACCTCTAAATCCTCCATGTTTTTAACATTATCAAGTTCTTTTGTTAAATGTTGTTGTTGCTTATTTAAACATTTTAATCTATAATTAGAATATTGCAATAGTATATCTGCCTCCTGCCATTCTTTTAATGTATCAAATTTTACAAGTTGAATAGATTTTAAAGAAGAGTTGTCTTGTTTAAGTTCTCGAGTAATTTTATTTTGAATAGATTGTGTCAATGCTTCTTTGTAAGTTTCATCCTCAGCTTTTTTACAAGAAAATATAGCAAATAAAATCAGTGTGCAAGTTATTTTTGTTTTCATAATTATCTTGGTGTTATTCTTCTTAATATAGAGTCTACTTTATTGTCATATTTAACCTCGTCTGCTCTAAGTCTATTATTCATTGAATCAAACTGTGCTCTTGTCATATTACTCTTGTAAAAACCTTGCTTACTTGTAATGGTTGATCCCACTAATGTTGTTGCCGACTCTCCATTATCAACCAAATATCCATTTGCTGTAAATGAGCCATCAGAATTTAGATTATACTCTT
>JASLCD010000063.1 GCA_030146295.1 Chryseobacterium sp. | reverse complement strand
GTTGTAGGCTCATCTTTTTTACCAGGACCTACTGCCACTACAGTACCTTCTTGCGGCTTTTCCTTTGCAGTATCCGGGATGATAATACCTGAAGCTGTTTTAGTTTCTGCTGCGATTGGCTCTACCAGAACTCTGTCTGCCAATGGTTTAAAGTTTACTGACATAATATATTTAATTTTTTAATTATTTCTGTGTAGTAATTCTCTAAATGTATGCCATGAGATACTGATGGATGAAATGGCAGACTTTTGTTTCCGAATGTGAAAATTTGGCAGAAAAATTATTTTTTACGAGCGGGAAATCCTAAAAGATAACTGGTAACTACAGGGACTACAAACAAAAGAACGGTAACCGAGGAAACTAAAATTTCCATTGTATGGCTGCTTAAAAAACGAGCGAACGCGGTAGCAGGGTAGAAATGTTCGTATAAAGACAAGCTTAGTTTAACTCCTAAAATAGCAATTACAGCAAAAGCGGCCGTTTCCAGAAAAGGAAATATCTGCATAAGGCGCACAAACCACTGTGCAATAAATCTCATGGCTAAAATACCTATAAAAACACCAATGGTAATCAAAAGTAAATTATCTGAAAAAGCAACGGCAGCAAAAACATTATCAATAGAAAAAGCAAGATCCATTACTTCTACGAGAGCAACAGTAGCCCAGAATTTACCCAGAAGCCCAATTGAATTTTTATACAGCCAGCTGGATTCTTTGTCAGGATTTTCCTCCTGATCTTCTTCGTGGTTTTTATTTTTGATTTTTTTGACAAACCAGTCAATGGCAATATAGATCAGGTACAACCCGCCCAGTGGTTTCAGCCACCATACAGAAATAAGTACAGAAGCAAAAATAAGAGCCAGTCCGCGGAATACATAGGCGCCAAGGATGCCATATTTTAAAGCTCTTTTTCTCTGATGCTCCGGAAGATCCATGACAATGGTAGCCAATACGGCCGCATTATCTACAGAAAGAAGGCTTTCTATAAGGATGAGATTGCCGATAATGGCTATTGATTTTGTTGGGTTTTGTAATAAGTCGTTTACAAGGTAGGTAAAATCAGGAAATATCATTTTTAAAAGGAATAGTATTGGAATTAAGTTTTGAAATAATGGCAGCGGAAACCGTGATGCCTATGAAATTGGTAACAGATCTGGCTTCGTTCATAAAGCGGTCTATGCTGTATAGCAAAGCAATATCTGTAGTAGGAATTTTTCCAAACCGGCTTAAAGTAAACATCAGGGCAAGAAAGCCTGATCCGGGAACTCCCGAAGCGGTTTTTGAAGCAATGGAAATGGTGATGAAAAGCCAGAAGTAATCTTTTACCGTAAGCGGGATATTATAAAACTGAATCAGAAAAATACACGAAATGGAAAGGTAAATACAAGCTCCTGCCAGATTAAAATTATACCCCAGGGGAATAATAAGACGAAGAATTTTCCGGTCATACCCTTGCGATTCCATCTTATCAAAGATCATTGGGAAGGCTGTCTTGGAGGAAGAAGTAGCCACCACAAGAATTATTTCCTCTTTGATGCTGATTAAAAAATCCCAGAGGTTGATTCTAAAGTATGCCGTTACAATACCTAAAACTCCGAAAATAAAAAAGACACTTGTAAGATATACTGTAGCAACAATCTTACTCAAAGGCAGTAAAGTATTGATGCCATATACTGAGATTCCATAGGCGATATTAGAGAAAATAACTATCGGAAGAAACAGGTAAACATATTTGATGAGTTTGAAAAATAAATTTCTTCCGACATCTAATACTTTTAGAATGCTGTTCTTTTTCTTTGAAATACCTATAACAATGCCTGCAGATATTGATATTAAAAGAAAAAGTATATAGTTGCTGATATGTAAAGGGTTGGTAAATCTTTCAGGAAGTTCTTTATGAGAGGAAATAATGATTCCTGTATTGGCACCCGGTTTTAAAAGAAGACCGGAACCCATACCCAATAAAATACTTACGGAGGTAATGATGAGAAAATAAAGAACCATCTGTCCTACAATTTTAAAGGCATTTTTAATACTGAAAATATAGCTTACCCCATAAGTTACTGCAATGAAAATAACAGGTACAATCAAAACTTCAAGCAGCATGAAAAAATAATTGGAAACCCTTTCCAGATGTTTACTGACATCCGGAAAATAATAACCCGTTAATGCTCCGCAGATAATAGCTGTGAATACATAAAGGGTAAGGTTTCTTAGATAGCTGTCCGTAAATGTTTTTTGCTTAAAAGGTTTCATTATCCGTTTTTTATATGATAAGATTGCGAAATTCAAAGATATAACCTTATATAATACCAAGAACCAATGCGCTTAGCAACATTACGATTGATGATCCTATCGCCCATTTTAACGTGAATTTCAGGTGATCAGAGAATTCCACTCCAGCCAGCGATACCAGCAGATAAGTAGAAGGAACCAACGGACTTAATAAATGAGAGGCCTGCCCTACAAGACTGGCGCGTCCCAAAATATCGGGAGCAATATTCAGCTGATGTCCTGTTGCGGTAATAACAGGTAATATTCCAAAATAATAAGCATCATTGGTCAGGAAAAAAGTAAGCGGTACACTGAATACCGCGGTGATCACATTCAGATAGCTGCCCCAGGTTTTAGGAACGATACCGATAATACTGTTTCCCATAGCATTCATAATTCCGGTACCATTCAGAATTCCTGTGAAGATTCCTGCTCCGAAGATCATTCCTGCTACAGACAAAGCATTTCCTGCATGTTTTGAAATAATCTTCTGCTGGTCTTTTAATCTTGGATAATTAATCAAAGAAGCTATACAGAAGGCTATCATAAAGGCAATTCCCAAAGGAATAATGTCAAGAATCATTACGCAAAGCAGAATGATAGTCAGGATCAGATTGATGACAATGAGCTTTGGACGTCTTAATGCAGGGTCATTTTCTCCGGCAATATCCTGCCCGCTGTATTTTGTATATTTCCCATGTTTGCTGATTCTTTTTTTCTCTCTGACTCCTAAAATATAGGCGACAAAAAATACCCATACCAACCCTATCAGCATTACCGGAATCATAGGAACGAATATTTCTGTGTGCCCCAGTTTAAGAGAACTCATTACTCGTGCAGTAGGTCCTCCCCAGGGTAAAATATTCATAATACCACCTGCAAGCATGATAATGCAGGTCAGCACAAGAGGATTCATCCCTTGTTTTTTATACAGCGGAAGTAATGCCGCCACCACAATAATGTAAGTGGAAGAGCCGTCTCCGTCTAAAGATACCAATGTGGTGAGAAGGGCGGTTCCGATGGTTGTTTTTACGGGGTTATCTCCAACAGCCTTTAATATAGCATTCACAAGAGGTTCAAAAAGTCCCGTATCAATCATCAGACTGAAATAGAGGATCGCAAAAATCAGCATAACCCCCGTAAGTGCTATTTCTTTGACACCATTTTTCATCATATCTCCGAGCTCAGGCCCGAATCCTGCCACTACAGCTATGAGAACGGGTACCAGAACTAGAGCTGTAAGCGGAGTCATCTTTTTGTTCATGATGAGAATCATGAAGATGAAAATCATTAAAAAACCAAGAAATGTAAGCATTGTTTTGTAAATATTAGTGAGGTTATTGTTGTTTCTTCTTTCTCCAGTCAAAATTGTTTCTGAAACCTATGAACCCGTAATTACTCGTTTTTTTGGTTTCCAGCTGATTGATAAAGGCAAGTTCCAAAGCAGAATTTTTCCCTAATTTTATTCCCAGGCCTGCTGTAATACGATTGCTGTCAAAGGGTTCTAGCTTATCAACATTCATTCTTATTTCATTTTTAAGAATACCGTAGAGTTTTTCTTTTTCTCCTTTTTTATTGAAAGGAATTCTGACAGAGATCAGATATCGGATTCTTACCTCAAATTCATCGGGATTGCTGATAAAGCGTTCTTCCACTCTGAGACGGTTAGAGATTGAGGTTCTTCCGATGTAATAATCGGCGGTTACCTGTTGAAAAGGTCTTTTTTCATATCTTATTTTTTTAGAATCGTCAGCATTATAAGATTCAAGGATTAAAAACATCGCTCCTGCGGCAGGTCTGATATTTTCTACCACCTCATAATCTACATACGCATTCACGAGGAAAAGCCTGGTATCGTAAGCGAGGTCAAAGGAACGGTATTGAGTAAGCGCAGTTAAAGTACTCTTGTCGGTTAGCTTTGCCGACATCAGGTACTGAAACCACATATTGTAGTTATCTTTACTCTGACTGTGCAAAAGGCCACTGAGCATACAAAATGATAAAATAAGCGTTAATTGTATATTAAGTTTCATGTAATATTTGATTAATATTGCGGTTTCTCAAATATATTTATTCAAAAGAGCGGGCCTGGATTTTTTCAATCAATGACAGTTTTTCTCAACGAACTGCATTTTGAGACAAAAAGATATTATATTTGATGCGTTTCAAAATTTGGTATGGACTATGTTTTTAATCATTAATTTTATAATTATATTATTGATTATCAGGGTTTTATTTAGCGGTAAAATTCTGGGAAGTCTTATGAAGTACCGCTGGAAATTTTTGTTGAGGTTTCAGCATATTTTTTTCCTTTTTATCTTCATTTTGATGACATATTTCACCGAAAACTACTTCCTGGATTCTACTCAGCTGGCTGTAAGCATTATTTTGAATACCATTTTCAATGTTGGAATTTATTATCTGGTATACTATTATCTTGTTCCCCGGTTTTATTTATCCAATAAATATCCGGAGTTCATACTCTATGCTTTAATTTGTTTTTTAACCTCCAGTCTTTTCAGAATTCTGTGGGAGCCTGCTGTCTTTCAGATGGATTTTCGTGGTGAGGGATATCACGTAGGTTTTCTGTATAATGTGTATGTTTCACAGGGGATAATTATTTTGGTGGGCTCGTTTTTGGGAATTACGAAAGACAAGTTTTTAATAGAACAGGATGTCATCAACCTTGGGGAAGAAAAAGACCAGCTTTATCTGGACCTGCTCAAGTCTAAGCTGAATCCTCATTTTTTGCTGAATACCCTTAATAATATATATGCCAACAGTTTTGTACATTCTGAGAAAACACCCGATTCCATTTTACAGCTGAGCAGGCTTCTGAAGTATATTATCTATGACAGTGGAAAAGAAAAAGTAACGGTTTCCCAGGAGTTTTCTTCGTTGAAAGCTCTTGCAGCTTTATATCAGCTTAAATATAATAATCAGCTCGATATTGTATTGGATATTGAAGATCAGGAAGAATTTGATATTGCAGAGATTCCATCCGCTGTACTTCTTACTTTATTTGAAAATGCTTTAAAACACTCGGCAATAGGAGAGGATCCTCATGGTTTTATAAAATTATTCTGTAATATTGAACGCTCTGAACTGTATTTTGAAATTATAAACTCTGTAGAGAAAGATAGAATTCATGCAGCTGAATCTGACTATCACGGATTGGGTAATGAAGCAATTATTCATATATTGGATAAATTTTATCCTGATCAGTATGAATTTTATTCCGGACCTAAAGAAAATGATCAATATAAAATTGCCTTAACAATTACTATCAATGGCTAATCTGACTATCGTTAATGTAGATGATGAGTATCCTGCATTGCAGCTTGTAAAGCAATATTGCGAACAGCTTGAAGATGTTGAATTACTGGCTTCATTTCAGAAACCGGAAGAAGCACTGGCTTTTCTGAAAGCGAACACCGTGGATCTGGTTGTTTTCGATATCAACATGCCCGGCATCAATGGAGTAGAGCTGTTGCAGCAGCTTCCGGATCCACCGTTGTGTATTTTCCTTACACTTGAAACCAAATATGCGGTAAAAGCATTTGAACTGGACGTTGTACATTATCTGATAAAGCCTGTAGATTTTGAAACCTTTAAAAAAGCGGTTCATAAAGCAAGGGATTTTGTTCAGTTTAAAAGTTCGGCCAGCAGGAAACAGCAGGAAGACTTTATTATGTTCAAATCCAATTATGTAATGAATAAAGTTTTTCTTAAAGATATTCTTTGGATTCAGGGATTCGGAGAATATATCGTATTGATGACACCTTTGAAAAAGTATATGATTTTGGAGAGAATGTCAAATTTTGAAGAGAAATTTCAGCATTTTGGGTTCATCAGAATCCATAAGTCTTATATTGTATTATCAGATCAGATCAATTCTTATAATTCCGGCCATGTTTTTCTGAAAAACGGGGACGAACTTCCATTGGGAAGAACCTATAAAAAGAACTTAAAAACCCATTTAAGCTAAAAGTAAAGCCGGAAATTTCCGGCCTTACTTAAAATTGTTATCTATAATGGAACTATGGGCAGTATTGTCCCGGTCCGATCCACAGGATACATTGTCCTTTGTAATTGTATTCACAGCAAAAGCGTCCTGCTGCTCCGCCATTGATTGATTTCTGAGCGTCTCTGCTTAATAATTTAGCATTTTTCATAGTTAAAAATATTTTGATTTGTACGTCCCTGAGCATTTAAAGTCAATCAGGGTTTTTGACATTTGGTGTAAAAGAAGTGTATCAAAGATAATATTTTTTTCCTTATAGTGTGATATATTAATTGGTGTTTTTTTATAAAATCATGATGATCAGCTGTTAATGAGTTTCGGTGAGAGTGAGAGTATAAATAAAGCCGGAAATTTCCGGCTTTATTCTCATTTGTTATCAGATGATTGAACTATGGACAATTCTGTCCCGGTCCGATCCATAAAGTACATTTTCCGTTATCGTCGCGTTCGCAGCATACAAGTCTGGCAGCAATTCCGCCATGGATGGTTTTCTGAGCATCTCTGCTTAGTAATTTGGCATTTTTCATAAGTAATATTTTGTTTTTTTTATCCTGAACAGTTATTGTCAATCAGGTTTTTGACATTTGGTGTTATGGTAATTCAAATATAAAACTTTTTAAGTCAGATTGTTCTGTTTTTTGTAGACAGAATTAGGTTGTTGGTGTTTGGTTTCCAGTAATTTACGGCATCGTTTCCAAAGACATTTTTCTGCCTGCCATATCCATATCCTGCTTTACAATTTTTCGAGTTACTACATCAATATAATAAGTTGTGGTAGTCGTTTTGTTACTGATATCATCATTGGTTTTTACTACCCATACTGGCTTCCCCTGATATTCGGTTTTTTGAGTATTCAGAATATAGGCTTTCATCATTCCTTTTTTCTCAGATTTAGGATTGTAGTCAAAAATTGAGATTTCAGCAGTATAATTTTCTTTCAAGGGAAGAAATCTTATGAGCATTGGATAACTGTTGCTGTCAAAGTAATGAACTGCAGGAATATCAATAACATCTTTTTTCTGAGTTTTTTTATCAAGATAATATCCCGTCACCTTATCTTTCAGGGATTTGAGTACCATATCTCTGTTGGTGTTGTACGAAGAATGATAGATAGGAGAGAAATCCAATGTTTTTACAAGGGTAGAATCGGTCCATTTTGCATCCGGAACCTGTTTCATTTTTACCATTGTTTTGATGAGAAGATCAGTTTTGTTCAATCTTTTAATTGCTGTAATGATGCTTCCGATTTCTATTTTTGTGCCGGCATTTTCAGCATACCACACCGCTTCAGAAGTTTCATCTTTGATCAATTTTGAATCAATACCTGCATTTTTGGGAGTAAGCAGAGTTTGTGAAAAAAAATTAGCACTACTTATTATTAAAAGGAAAAGAATGGTTTTCATGATCTTTTTAATAATAAGTAGTGCTGTATTTGTTAAAAGTTACAACTTTTTGTTTTTTAACTCTTTCCTGCGGCCTGCATTGGATTCACCTTTCCGGTTGAGCCTCCTCGTACTGTTCCGCCTTCCTGTTTTTGTTTGAAGAGCTGGAATTTTGAAGTTTCGGAACCTGATCCGGCGCTGCTCCAGAAATTGTTGTTGGTATCAATATCAGCAGTTTCTCTCATAGGATCAAGCTGAATTGATTTTACTTTCTTGTCAAAATAATACGTCTTGGAAACTTTTTGCTCATTCAGCCTCCAGATCTGTGCAGCAGATTTATCATACAATTTGGAACCGTCTTCAAATGTGAACTCAAGAATTATAGGCATTACCAATCCGCCCTTGTTGACAAAATCGATCTGATAGCCTGTGATATTTTTGAATTTCTCCTTATCCTTAGCATCTAAAGGAAGACCAGCTTCAGTTTTGATGGTGTATTCCTTGTTATTATCCACCTTTTCCTGGCCTCTGTCATATCTGTAATAGAAATCCTGAGCATCTTTGTCGCCATCCACATAGAATTTAATATTCTTATCTTCTCTGTTTCTGATTTTTGAAAGATCTTCAAAACTGTTTACCAATGGCTTTTCAACCTGATATTTTACTTCAGCAGCAGCTTTAGGGTCCGTATCAAGATTAGGAACAGATACCGTTACTTTATCAATCGCAATATCTACAGGATCTGTACCGTAGAACCAGCCTCTCCAGAACCAGTCAAGATCTTCACCGCTTGCATCTTCCATGGTACGGAATAAATCTGCAGGCTCGGGATGTTTGAAAGCCCATCTTTTCGCATATGTTTTAAATGCTTTGTCGAAAAGTTCTCTTCCCATGATCGTTTCACGAAGAATATTCAGTCCTGTTGCAGGTTTTGAATAAGCGTTCGGACCATACTGAACAATATTTTCGGAGTTGCTCATGATAGGCTCCAGCTGATCTTTCGGTAGTTTCATATAATCTACGATCGTCCATGCCGGTCCTCTTTTGGAAGGAAATTTATTATCCCATTTTTCTTCCGTAAGGTATTCTGTAAACGTATTCAGACCCTCATCCATCCATGCCCACTGTCTTTCATCAGAATTGATGATCATCGGGAAGAAGTTGTGCCCAACTTCGTGGATGATTACTCCAAGCATTCCGTTTTTGGTTCCTTCAGAATACGTTCCGTCTTTTTCAGTTCTTCCGAAATTGAAACAGATCATCGGATATTCCATTCCGTTTGCCGCTTCTACAGATTGTGCTACAGGATATGGATAAGGAATGGTAAATTCTGAATAGGTTTTAATAGTATGTGCTACAGCTTTTGTGGAAAACTTTCTGTAAAGACCATAAGATTCCTTTGGATAGAAACTCATTGCCATTACTTTATTGTTGTTTTCAGGAATGGTGACACGCATGCCGTCCCAGACAAATTTTCTGGAAGAAGTCCATGCAAAATCACGGACATCTTTTGCTTCAAAAACCCATGTTTTTCTTTGTTTTGAATGATTTTTTTCTGCTTTCTTAGCTTCATCCAATGTTACAATTTCAATAGGCTCAGCTGCATTTTCAGCTTTTCTGTATCTTGATAACTGATCAGATGTAAGCACCTGATCGTAATTTTTACATTCTCCGGTTCCGCCCACAATATGATCGGCAGGAACATTCATAGAAACCTTAAAGTCTCCGAAAACCAAAGCAAATTCACCTCTTCCGGTAAACTGGTGGTTCTGCCAGCCCTGGAAGTCGCTGTAAACACACATTCTTGGATACCACTGTGTAATGGTATACAGGTCATTGCCATCCTCAGGAAAGTTTTCATAACCGCCGCGGCCTCCCATCTTCATTCTGTTGGAGATATTGTAGTTCCAGTCTACTTTGAAAACGAATTTTTCACCCTTTTTCAAAACTTTAGGAAGATCAATACGCATCATGGTTTTGTTGACGGTATACTTTAAGGCATTGCCCGAAGCATCTGTCACTTTTTCAAGACTTACACCATAACCATTGTCCTTTACAGGAAGTTCCGTTACTTTAAGCTGCTGGTCAGTCGTTGAAGGACGAAGAACGGAAGATGCGTCATATCCGGCATTTCTGATGCTTGAATGCTCATTTTCATCAAGCTGCAGCCAGATATAATCCAGATCGTCCGGAGAATTGTTGTAATAGGTTACTGTCTCAGAACCTTTCAGATTCCTTTTATCTTCATCCAGATAAGCGGTGATGTTGTAGTCGGCTCTGTTCTGCCAGTATCCGTGCCCCGGAGCCCCGGAAGCCGTTCTGTAAATGTTAGGTGTTGGTAGAATAGTTCCTAGCTGCTCAAACTTGTTACCGTGGTTGCTGCCCGGGTTATTCTGAATATTTTGTGCGGTGAAACCTGTATATGCAAATACAGAAAGTGAAAGTATAACAA
>JASLCD010000039.1 GCA_030146295.1 Chryseobacterium sp. | reverse complement strand
CCTGTGCTGTAATCACTTCCAGGTAATTGGCTGAACCTCCTTTGTAAAGAAGCTGTGCACTTTTAATTCCGTCTTTCAGGGTAATAGCCTGTTCGGTTGCTTTTTGTTCCTGAGCTTTTAGGTTTTCATTGGATACCAAAGCATCTGAAACTTCACCTACAGCATTTAATACCGACTGACGGAATGCCAGAACATTTTTCTCTCTTTGAATTTTAGCTACTTCAAGATCTGTTTTCAACTGTCTTTTCTGAAAAATAGGCTGTGTAAGCCCTCCGAGAACAGACCCGAATAATGATGCCGGGATCTGAAACCAGTTGTCAAACTTGAATGAATTGACCCCTCCGTTGGCTGTAATTTTCAATGCCGGATACATATTGGCCTGAGCAATTCCTACGATAGCGTTCGATTCCAGTAAAACAAGTTCCTGCTGACGAACGTCCGGTCTTCTGCTTACCATGGCTGCAGGAAGTCCGGCAGTAATGTTCTGAGGTAATGAAGTATCAGACATTTCAATTGTTCTGTTTACCTTATTAGGCAGTTCTCCCACCAAAATACTCAATGCATTTTCCTGAATGGCAATATTCTGTTCCAGCTGAGTAATCAGAAGTTCTGTTGCCTGTTTCTGTGCTGAGGCCTGCTGTACTCCTAAAGAGGTGTTATCACCACTTTCCCACATTTTTTGTGTGATGAGTAATGTATTACTGCTCAGTTCCAGGTTTGACTTTGCAATGCCCAGCTGTCTGTCAAGCATCAGAAGATTATAATATCCCTGGGCAATAGCAGCCACTACCTGGGTCTGAACTGCTTTTGAAGCTTCGTAAGTCTGCAGATACTGTATTCTTGAAACTTCCTGCTGATTTTTGATTTTTCCCCAGATGTCAGCTTCCCATGAAAGGTTGAAGGCTGCATTATAATCCTCAACATGGCTTGATCCTAAAAATAAATTTAAGCTTTGCCCGTTCATGCTGTTTTTGGAAGGCCTTGAGATTTGCCCGCTTACTCCAAAACCCACATCCGGATATTGCATATATTTTGCCTGTTTCAGTTTTTCCTGTGAAGCAGCAACCTGCTTTAGGGCAATCTGAAGGTCATAATTATTTTTGATTCCTTTTTCAATCAATCCCTGTAAAATAGGATCGCTGAAGAACTGCTTCCACTCCAGATTCGCTATACTGGCTGTATCGGCAGTTGCTGTATACTGAAACTTTTCCGGAAGCGGCAGCTCAGGCTCTGTGTATGCCAGTTTTGACACACACGATACAGAGCCTATAGCCAGCGCAAAAGTTAGAATGATATTTTTTACTCGTTTCATAGTTTTTAAACTTTTAATTGAATACAAAACTTAGAGAGGTCTTTATTGATGCAAAAATTGTCTTTAGTAGGAGAAAATAGCTGATTTTTTAACCATTAAGAACAGCAGGAGAATAGTTAATCCTTTGTCTTAAAATTTTCTCTAAGTTTTTGTTATTCATTTTTTATTAATGAGCTGAAGCTAAAAGTTCTTCCTCCATTTGTTTTTTCTTCAGTCTTTTCTGTTTTCTGCTTGGCATTTTTTCATGCAGATACTGGAAGATTACATACATTACCGGAATAATAAAAATCCCGAATATTACTCCTGTAAGCATTCCTCCTACGGTACTGTATCCAATAGAGTGGTTACCTTTTGAAGAAGCACCCTGCGTCCATACCAGTGGAAGCATCCCCACGATGAAGGCAAAAGAGGTCATTAAGATCGGTCTTAAACGTAATCTTGATGCCTGAAGTGCAGACTCAATCAAAGTTTTCCCTGCTTTTCTTCTCTGTACGGCAAACTCTACAATCAGGATGGCATTTTTCGCCAATAGCCCGACAAGCATGATCAATCCTACCTGAACGTAAATATTATTATCGATTCCGGCTAACCCTGTGAAGGCAAATACTCCGAAAATCCCTGTTGGAATGGTAAGAATAATAGCAAAAGGAAGGATATAACTTTCATACTGAGCTGCCAGTAAGAAGTACACAAACAGAATACTTAAGAAGAAGATGAATGCAGTCTGTCCGCTTGTTTTGATTTCCTCACGGGTAATCCCTGTCCATTCATATCCATATCCTCTTGGAAGTGACTGCTGTGCCACTTCTTCTACCGCTTTGATGGCATCTCCGGTACTGTATCCCGGTTTTGGTGTTCCGTTGATCGTTACCGCGTTGAAAAGGTTATTTCTTGTTACCGTTTCAGGTCCGAAAGATCTTTTTAACGTTACTAATGTTTTCGCAGGAACCATTTCTCCTGATTTATTTTTAACATAAATTCCTTCCAGAGAGTTGATATCAGTACGATAAGGAATATCAGCCTGAGCCATTACTCTGTAATATTTTCCGAATCTGTTGAAATCCGATACAAAGCTGCTTCCGAAATAAATCTGCATAGTCTGCATCAATTCGGTAACGGAAACTCCCAGCTGGTTGGCTTTATCAGTATCTACATCAATAGTATACTGAGGATTTCCTGCTGCGTACGTGGTAAAAGCAAATGCAATTTCAGGACGCTTCATCAATTCACCAATGAACTGTTGAGTAGTTGTTCCAAGCTGTTCGAAAGAACCGTTCGTTTTATCCTGAAGCATGAATTCAAATCCGGAAACGTTACCGAATCCCTGAACAGTAGGGAAGTTGAAGAAGAATGCATTGGCATCTTTCACCTGGCTTACCTTTCCTGTTAAAGTTCCGGCAATCTGATCAGGGTCTTTCATTTCACCACGTTTGTCGTAATCTTTAAGTTTAATGAAACCTGCAGAGTACGGAGAAGCATTAGCATTACTGATGAAGTTCATCCCATCGGCTACCCAAAGGTGATTGGTGGCTTTCTCACTGTTGATGATTTTATCAATTTGTGCTGTCGCTCTGTGCGTTCTTTCCAGTGAACTTCCCGGAGGAGTATTCACGGCATACAATACGAATCCCTGGTCTTCAGTAGGAATAAATCCTGAAGGAGCTTTTTTGATCAGGAATACACTTGCTGCTGTAATGACAACAAGACCTCCTATAGCAACCCATTTATTTTTAATTAAAAACTTAAGACTGTAGATATATTTTCTGGTCATGCTGTTGAAGCTTGCATTAAATGCATTGAAAAATCTTGCTCCAAAACCTGTTTTATGACCGTGTTCTCCATGTTCTCCCTGAGGGTCATTTAAGAACATTGCACATAACGCCGGACTTAATGTCAACGCGTTTACTGCTGAAATTAAAATCGCAATAGCTAATGTGAAAGCAAACTGTCTGTAGAAAACCCCTGCAGGCCCCTGCATGAAACCAACCGGAATAAATACCGCACACATTACCAATGTAATGGAAATAATAGCTCCTGAGATTTCACTCATTGAGTTCATCGTGGCATGTTCTACCGGCATTCCCGTCTGTTCCATTTTAGAATGGACGGCTTCCACTACTACAATAGCATCATCTACCACAATACCAATGGCCAGAACCAATGCAAATAAGGTAAGCATGTTGATACTGAAACCAAAGAGCTGAAGGAAGAAGAACGTTCCGATGATCGCAACCGGTACAGCAATAGCAGGAATTAATGTAGATCTGAAATCCTGAAGGAAAATATACACTACAATAAATACCAGAATGAAGGCAATGACTAATGTTTCCACCACCTGATGGATCGATGCATCCAGGAAGTCTTTGGAATTATACATGATAATCGGCTTTACTCCTTTTGGAAGAGTAGTTTCCATTACTTTCACCTGGCTTTCAATTTCAGTCAGGATTTCATTCGCATTGGAACCCGCAGTCTGTAGAATGGCAAATCCGGCCACCGGTTTCCCGTCAACTCTGTTTGTTGCAGTATAAGTATAAGAACCGAATTCTACTCTTGCTACATCTTTTAATCGTAAGAATGAACCGTCACTATTGGCTTTAATAGCGATGTTTTCATAATCTTCATTCTTATTCAGTTTTCCTTTGTATTTAAGGATATATTCGTAAGTTTCCTTACTTCCCTGTCCCAGACGGCCAGGAGCAGCTTCAAGGTTATGGTCTTTAATAGCTCCAAGAACTTCCTGAGGGGAAAGGTTGTTGGCAGCCAGTCTGTCCGGTTTCAGCCAAATTCTCATAGAATAATCCCTTGTACCGAATACCTGAGCCTGTGCTACTCCCGGAATACGCTGTATCTGTGGAATAACATTAATCTTCAGGTAGTTTTGAAGGAATAATTCGTCATATTGCTTTTCATTTTCACTAGTTAATCCCATGAACATGATCATACTGTTCTGTACTTTCTGTGTCGAAATTCCGGCCTGCACTACCTCCTGAGGCAGCTGGCTCATCGCTTTCGATACACGGTTTTGTACGTTTACTGCTGCATTATCAGCATCAGCCCCCTGTTTGAAGAAAACACTCAGGGTCATAGTACCATCGTTGCTGGAGTTGGAAGTCATATAGGTCATATTCTCAACCCCGTTCACGGCTTCCTCAATAGGAGTGGCAACCGAACGTGCTACTACCTCAGCATTAGCTCCAGGATAGAATGCCGTTACCTGAACGCTCGGTGGAGCGATATCCGGGAAGAGGGCAATCGGTAAATTAAAGAGAGACAGAGCTCCCAATAATAAGAGTATTATGGAGATGACCGTTGAAAGGACCGGTCTTTCTATAAATTGTTTTA
>JASLCD010000033.1 GCA_030146295.1 Chryseobacterium sp. | reverse complement strand
GCAGAATGCCAATAATGCCTACTATATTTTAGAAGAATAAAATGAAATATTTAAGATTATCAGGCCTCGAGCCTCTTATCATAACGCCGGAGAGTAATTTCATCAACGTGGGTGAAAGAACCAATGTTGCCGGTTCCAAAAAGTTTCTAAGGCTGATCAAAGAGGAGAAATTCTCTGAAGCATTAGATATTGCCCGCCATCAGGTAGAAGGAGGTGCCCAGATTCTGGACGTCAACTTTGATGATGGATTGATCGATGGAAAAGCATCGATGATCAAATTTCTGAACTTAATTGCCTCTGAACCGGATATCGCAAGAATCCCAATCATGGTAGACTCTTCCAAATGGGAAATCCTGGAAGCTGGTCTTCAGGTGGCTCAGGGAAAATGTGTGGTAAACTCTATCAGTTTGAAAGAGGGGGAAGCAGAATTTATCAAACATGCCAAAGCCATTAAAAGATATGGGGCAGCAGTCATTGTCATGGCATTTGATGAGGTAGGGCAGGCTGACAGTTTTGACAGAAGGATTGAAATTTCAAAACGGTCTTATGATATCTTAGTCAATCAGCTTGGCTTTCCGGCAGAAGATATTATTTTCGACTTAAATATCTTCCCTGTAGCAACAGGGATGGATGAACACAGAAGAAATGCCATCGACTTTATTGAAGCTACACGCTGGGTACGACAAAACCTTCCTTATGCATCTGTAAGTGGAGGAGTGAGTAATGTTTCCTTCTCTTTTCGTGGAAATGATACCGTGAGAGAAGCGATGCACTCCGTATTCCTTTACCACGCCATTCAGGCAGGAATGAATATTGGGATCGTGAATCCGGCAATGCTGGAAGTGTATGACGAAATCAATAAAGAATTACTGGAGCTTGTAGAAGATGTCATTCTGGATAAAAGAGAAGATGCTACAGAAAGACTTCTTGACTATTCGGAAAAGCATAAATCCGTTAAGAAAGAAAAAACTGAAGATCTGGAATGGAGAAACAATCCGTTACAGGAAAGAATTACCTATGCTTTGGTAAAAGGAATCGACCGTTTTATTGAAGAAGATGTAGAAGAAGCAAGACAATTAGCTGCAAGACCTCTTCACGTGATAGAAGTTAACCTGATGACCGGAATGGGAGTCGTAGGAGATTTATTCGGAAGTGGGAAGATGTTCCTTCCACAAGTGGTGAAGTCGGCAAGGGTAATGAAAAAGGCGGTAGCTTATTTACAGCCTTTCATTGAAGCAGAAAAAGATGGGACAAGGCCGGCTAACGGAAAGATTTTAATGGCAACTGTAAAAGGAGACGTTCATGATATTGGTAAAAATATTGTGAGTGTTGTTTTGGGGTGTAACAACTACGAAATCGTTGACCTTGGAGTAATGGTTCCTGCTGAAAAGATTATCCAGACTGCTATTGAAGAAAAAGTAGACGTTATAGGATTGAGCGGATTGATTACGCCAAGTTTGGATGAAATGGTCTATATCGCTTCAGAATTAGAAAGACAAAATTTAGATTTTCCATTATTGATCGGTGGTGCTACAACTTCAAAGGCACATACCGCTGTGAAAATCGATTTAAAATATAAAAATGCTGTCGTTCACGTAAATGATGCCTCAAGAGCAGTAAATGTTGTGAGTTCATTATTAGGCGACAGAAATAAAGAATACGTTTCGGATTTAAAGAATGACTATTCCGATTTCAGAGAAAAGTTTCTGAACAGACAGGTAGATAAAGATTATGTTTCTATTGAAGAAGCAAGAGAAAATCATTTTAAAATTGACTGGGAAAACGAGGAAATATTCACTCCGAATACAATAGGAATTAAAGTAATCGAAAATCAGGATTTGAATGTACTTCTTCCTTTTATCGACTGGTCTCCTTTTTTCAGAAGCTGGGATCTGCATGGGAAATACCCGAATATCTTAGAAGATGAGGTAGTGGGCGCTCAGGCAAAAGAATTATTCAAAGATGCTCAGGTCATTTTGAAAAGAATTCTGGATGAGAAACTGTTGACGGCAAAAGCCATCTTCGGAATCTTTAAAGCCAACTCCAATGAATCCGATGACATCTTAATTTTTGATGAAAATAACAATGAGCAGGCAAAGTTTTTAACCCTTAGACAGCAGGCTCAGAGATCAAAAGGAAAAGATTATCTGGCCCTAAGTGACTTCATCGCCCCTCACAGCTCAGGAAAAACTGATTATGTGGGAGCATTCTGCGTAACAACCGGATTTGGAACCGATGAACTGTCTAACGAATATGAAAAAGCCAATGATGATTATAACTCCATCATGGTAAAAGCCTTGGCAGACCGTTTTGCAGAGGCCTACGCCGAATTTTTACATAAAAAAGTACGAACAGAATACTGGGGATATGCCAATCAGGAAACTTTAAGCAATGAAGAGCTTATCGCTGAAAAATATAAAGGGATCCGTCCGGCTCCGGGATATCCGGCGTGTCCTGATCATCTGGAAAAGAAAACCATCTGGGATCTTTTAAAAGTAGAAGAAAATACAGGCGTTTTCCTTACAGAAAGCCTTGCTATGTTCCCAACAGCATCTGTTTCCGGATACTATTTCGGAAGCCCGCATGCCAAATATTTCGGATTAGGAAAAATTACAGAAGACCAGCTTAAAGATTATGCAGCAAGAAGAGGTTGTAGCATCCAGGAAGCGAAAAAATGGTTGTCACCCAATTTAGCAGATTAACATTGACATGAAGATAACAGAACACATTAAAAATGCAAATGGAAAAACTTTATTCTCCTTAGAAGTTGTTCCGCCACAGAAAGGAATCGGGATTGAAGACTTGTACACGAATATAGACCCGTTGATGGAATTCAAACCACCTTTTATTGACGTTACAACATCCAGAGAAGAATACATCTATCTGGATAAAGGAAATGGCCTTATGGAAAGACGTATTACCAGAATGCGCCCCGGGACCTTGGGTATTTGTGCCGCTATCCAGCATAAATATAATGTAGATACGGTACCGCATCTTCTTTGTGGTGGATTTACCAAAGAAGAAACAGAGTACCTTCTGGTAGACTGTATGTACCTTGGAATAGACAATGTAATGGCTTTAAGAGGAGATGCCATGAAAGGGCATCAGTATTTTGAACCTACTCAGGGAGGGCATGCAAGTGCGATGGATCTTGTAGGCCAGATCAATAACCTGGGAAGAGGAAAATACCTTCATAATGAGGAACAGGTTTGCGATGAACTCAACAAGTTTTGTATTGGTGTTGCAGGATATCCGGAAAAACATATGGAAGCCCCTTCCATGAATTATGATCTGAAGTGGTTGAAACAAAAAGTAGATGCCGGAGCAGATTATATCGTTACCCAAATGTTTTTTGACAATAAAAAGTATATTGAATTCGTTCAGAAAGCAAGAGAGATAGGTATTACAGTTCCTATTATCCCGGGAATAAAACCTATTGCAACAAAAAAGCATTTGAAAATCCTGCCGCAGGTATTCAAAATAGATCTTCCTGAAGAGCTGATCAATGAAGTGGAAAATGCAAAAAATAATGAGGCTGTAAAGCAGATAGGAATAGAATGGGCGATTACCCAATGCAAAGAATTGTTGGATTTTGGAGTTCCTGTTCTGCACTTTTACTCCATGGGGAAAAGTGATAATATTAAAAAAGTAGCTGGTGAGCTATTCTAATAAAAGTACCAAAAATGAAGGAACCCCTGTGAATTCTCACAGGGGTTTATTTTTTATTGATTTAAGAACTTAACCAGCTTGATGAGGTCTGGTTCTTTATTTATTTTAATATTATTAGATTTTGCAAACTTTTCAATATCATCTTTTTTCGCCGGGAAAGCTTCTGCTATCTCCTTTACTTTCTTCGGGTTTTTAATATATCCTGACTCTGTTTTAATATAATAAACAGGATCCATTGCATTGAAGCTTGCCGGTCTGTCCGCCTCGTATGAATTTCTGGCAGTAAAAGCATTTTTAAACTCTGTCTTTACTTTTTTATAAAGTGCATTTTTACCATTTACCAATTCAAAAAAATATCCTTTTAGATCATCACCGGTGTCAAGCTTTACCAATGTTTCTTTTGTTCGGGTAAATTCAATTCTGGTAAAAGGGCTGTCCGGAACTAAAGAATAAGTTTCTTCATCCTTCTTAAACTCTACTTCATCAAAGTATGTATTATAACGTGCTACGGCAGTTTCTGCTCTGTCGGCAACAATAAATTTAGCGGGTGAAAATGCTTTGTCATAGTAAGGACTACCTTGTATATCGTCATAGCTGATTCCCTTACTGTTTGAATCTCCATTCTGATAAAACGTGTGATTAAGTAATCGTGATCCGTCATAACTCAGTGTAGTCATCTGCTGTGCAGAAAGAGGAATGAAGGATACTAATAAGATACTTATAATGATTTTTCTCATTGTATATGGTTTTATTTAGTTTATTAAAAAATTACTCTCAAAAGTACAAATATTCCATTAAAATAAATGAAAAGAAAGAATTGTTCTGCAATTATAAATTCTGATGTCTCTCAAACTCCTTATTCCTGTCAAACAAATAACGGTAAGTAGCCAGTTTTCGTGTTACTGTGGTATCCAGCGTTTCTGCAATTTTGATCATTTTAGGATTAAAATCACCAATCCACTGTAGTTCTGTAATCTTAAAATCTGTATGTTTTCTCAGGTGCTGGGTGCCTTCCCAGATCATATACCCATCAATCCCTTTCTTCTGCCATTCCGGAACAACCCCAAAAACAAGCCCCACCATTTTCTCATTCTTCTTAAATCGTTTTAAAAACAAGAATTTGAGTTTTTCAAAGATTCCGAATTTCCCGTTCAAATATTTAAACCACTGGTTGAGGTCGGGAATGTTGATCCACATGGCAATAGGTTTCTCATTTTCATATACAAACCAGGAGATATGTTCATTGATAATAGGTTTCATAGTGTTGAACATTTTCAGAACCTTTGCTTCTTCCAGATGTTTTCCTTCCCCATGGCAGGCCCATGCCTTATTATAAACCTCAGTAAAATCTTTTGCAAACTTGGCCAGGTTATTCTTTTTCATAGGTTGAGCTGAAATAGCAGGATTTCTTCTGTTCTTTTCATGAGCAATCGTGAAAATCCTTGAAACTTCCGCAAAAACAGGTCTGGTAAAACAAAGCTGTTCAAAATAAACCCGAAACCCATAATTTTCGAAAAGTTCTTTGTAATAGGGAAGATTGTAATTCATTCCAAACAAAGGCTCGATGAAACCCTCAATTAAAAGTCCCCAGAATTTATCCCGTTCCCCAAAATTGATAGGACCGTCCATAGCTTCCATTCCTTTCTCCTGAAGCCATTTTTTACAATGATCAAAAATGAAATTGGCCGTTTCCTGATCATGGATACAATCGAAAAACCCAATTCCACCCGTAGGCTGCTTCTGTTCATAAGAATTGTTGATAAAAACAGCGACCTTACCAACCGTCCTATTATTCCTTTTAAACAGAAATCTTTTACACACCCCATTTTTGAAGAACTTATTCTTTTCAGGATCAAAAATCTCTTCAATATGTTTGTCTAAAGGCCGGATATAATTTTTGTCACGTTGGTAAAGTTGTGTCGGGAATTCAAGAAATTCCCTTTTCTGGAGTTGGTTTTGTACTTCTTCGACAATAATCATAGGCTTTTTAATCAGAAATGGCTATAAAAGATAATGTTTTTCACCTTATTTGAAATAGAGAAATAGATATTATCCGTATTTTTGCTGCAAATTAAATAAAAATGGTTGATTTTACTGATAACGACGATGATA
>JASLCD010000028.1 GCA_030146295.1 Chryseobacterium sp. | reverse complement strand
GAGAATTTTATAATATTTTCGTGACCAAAATGATGGTCTGCTGTAAAAAATATATTGGGTTTCATTTTTTAATTGTTTGTTTTTAACTACAAATGCAAACTGTCATTCTGAACACAGACTAAAAGTCTGCGAACATAGTTCACAAGTAAGAATCTATTGTTTTAAAAAGGGTTCTTCTTTTGTCAGAAATCGAAGATTCGATATGGTCATGACAACTGCATACATTACTATTCTGTGAATGCTGTAGTTTTGTTTACTAAATATTTTTAATTAATTCCTGCGAAATGCTTTATAAAAAGCAGTTTCAATTTCTTCTTTATCACTTTCCGTGTATCTTCTTGAAAAGTGAATCGGAACGGCTTCTTTCACCTGGCATTCATTCATAATCTTTCCTGATGCAGAGGCAAAACTGTGATAATTGATCCTGGCAAATTCCTGATCTGTATCTTTATAAAAGCTCTCGATATACACGATATCCGCTCCTCCAAATACGGTTCTTATTTTTTCATAATTGTTTTCATCTGCTGCATGATCCATAATAACACCAAGTTTGTATCCTGCATTACGGGTTAACAAATGAAAAAGATCTTCTGCCTTGTAAACAGTTCCTTCAATTTCAAGTTTTTTATCTCCATCGGTATTTTCAAAAGCGGTTTTCAGTTCGCTGATCCATTTTCCTTTTTTAAAACCGGAAGCATTTTCATTAAAGGTGACCGAATCTTTTTCTTTAAATAAATAAGCAACAGAATCCGTTTTGTGATCCAGAATGGCAAAATCTACGCTGACATATTCGTCTTCAAACAGGAACTCTTGGGAATTCACCAGTTCTAAATTCCAGTGTGGCGGACGAAGGATATAGATATTAATTTCATTTTCTGAAACAATCTCGCGAATTTCATATATGATTGCCTTTTCATCAATCAGATTCCAGGTGTAAGATTTTAATCTTGCTTCAACCTGCTGATGAATATTTTTCGGTCCGCAAATCACTACTTTTTCTCCACTTCCGATCTGATGTCTGAAAATTCCATCAAAATTGGAAAAGTGATCAATATGAGTATGACTGATAAATACTGCTGATACTGACTGTACTTCTTTCACTGTCAATAAACTTGCTTCACCACAATCACACAAATAATGTTTTCCTGAGTTGGGTACTGTGACCAATATGCTGATGTCTTCCTTTAAAAGACTTTTAATTTCTGCTAGTATCATGTTTTTCTTTTTTAAAACCACCCCGTCAAAAATTTTTTGAATTTTCGCCATCTTCCGGAGGATGGGAACTTTCACCCATTCATTGTCCTACTTCAGCTCAAAATATTTAAATGTTTTCTAATTTTTGATTTTAGCGGTTAAGTTTACACGTAAAAAGTTTCGATAAAATGAATTACCGAAACCTTACTCTTTATTTTAAACGACAAGTTCTTTTACGTCTTTTCTACGTACACCAAAATCAGACTTCCTGATCTTACACATACGGTTATCAGCGGTATGGTGGAAAACAATACCTTCCATATTATTCTCAGGATCACTTAAAAAGTTTTTGATCCACTCAAAATCCAAACTTTTTAAACTGAGAATATGATTTCCATGTTTTACTAATAAATGACCTTTAATATTTTCAGGATTTCCACGTACTTTCTCACCAATAAGTTCGTACGTTCCATCTTCTACCGTGCCCAATTCAGCCAAAGCAGTGAAACCTTCCCAAAAGTATTTATCTTCTTTTTTATCAATATCACACGCCAACCAATGTGGATGATGACCGGTAATAAAATCGGCTTCCTGGCATGCAATTGCACCTTCAGGAGCTATTTTTCCTTTCTTGGCATCGTATCTTTTGTATAATTTACCGTTGATCACTGCACATGCAGAACCATCAAATTTTTGTGTAGCAATAGCTTTTCCGTCAAAAACCCAGTTGTTTTCAGGATTAATTTCGTCAATCACTCTTCCTAAATTATTTATATCTTTTTTGAATAATGTACTTATTTTTTTCATTTTAATTGTTTTTTAATGGAACTCTTTAAATATCCAATTCATTATTTTTCATCTGGGTAATGTGTCTCTGAGCATGGAGTGACAGAAAATAAATGTATTCATATACATTGATTTTTCCCAGTTCATTCACTGTCATTGTCGTTTTATACAGTAGCCCTTCTCCATTTTTCATTACTTCCAGATAATGTAAACATTGCAGATATTGCTGATTGATTAAGCTTCTGATTTCATCCGGACCTAATTCTCCTTTCGGTTCCATATGTTCCGGTCTTATCCATTCAAAAGCACCATATTCTCCTACTTTATCCAATTTTTCTTTATTGAAACTGTAGTTTTCTATTGCAGATTCCAGATCAAGATCCTGAGAATTTTTCATGGCCTTTTTGTAGCCTTTTTCAATAAGGATCAGCAAATAAAAATTGGTAAGATAAAGGTGTTCCAAAATCTGCTGAACCGTCCAGCCTCCGTTTGAAGGCTGATGATTCAATGTGTCTTTATCTTTTTCAAACCATCCGTTCACCTCATCAAATGTGAGTTTCAGATGTGTTTTTATATCCTGAATGTATCTAAAAATATCCATTACAATTGTTTAAAGTTTTGTAAAAGGGAAAGAATATTTTCCTTTCCTACCGGATTCATGGAATGACAATAGAATTTTGGAAGATCAAGATAATTGTCCATACAATATTCTATCAGCCATTTGGCACAGTCGTATCCTGTTTTCTCAACAAATTCCTGGGTATCCGGTTTCAGATAATGTTCGTCTGCAAGGTCATGGTCAAAAGAAATCATTTCCGGAAGTCCTTTTTCCAAAATCCTGCTGACAAACTGCTCGTAATTCCGAACGGTATGCCAGTCGCTTCTGAGGAAAATATCCTGTCTGGTATAATGATACGCCTGAATCGGATATCTTATATCATCCAGAAATAATAATCTTTTTGTTTTTTCCATGGCTATATTTTTAGCTCAACCATAATCATTATGGTTCCGATTTTATATTTCAATTTAAACCATCATATCAGCACAATTGGAACTTGCGAAAGCAAAAGGTTTTGCTTTAAACACATATCCCATTCCGAGAATATATCCCATTGCATCTTTTAATGCCACATTGGATTTAAAATCGGGGTCGGTATTGATGTCTGCGTGTACCTCCATTTCCACACCATAAGTATCCAACACAGAGCAGATAGCATATGCAATTTCTACGGATTTGTTCACCTCATTCAGCATTCGCTCTTTGATACTGATACTCTGTATTTCTCTTTCTTTTCTGATAAAGGTAAACGCTCCTTTTCCCTCACGAATAAATACTACTGCTGTAGCATAATTGATGGCATCTCCATACACATGGGAATCTGATCCCACACATACTTTCAGACGGTGTCCGTTGGCCTGTTCGCGGATAATGGCTTCTTCTACCAGCTGTGTGATAGAGCGTTGGAAAAATTTTCCGTTCATATTCTGCCATGTTTGTTGTTGCGTTTCCATTTTTTCTACATGTTTTAAATTTATAAATGATTATTGTTAATTAATAAATGATACCCCATCAATGGCTTCATTTTTTGCACTCCGAACCGGACTCGAACCAGTACCTTCAGTTTTGGAGACTGAAATGCTGCCATTACACTATCAGAGTAAAGTGGTTAATTCATTAGGACTCGAACCTAAACTCCAAGAATCAAAATCTTGTGTGCTGCCCATTACACTATGAATCAGTTGTAATTATCATTGATAAATAATAAGCGATCATTAATCTCATTCTCCGAATGCATCGTTTATCAATTTTAGTTTTGTGGAACAGACAGGAATTGAACCTGTACCTTTAGTTTTTCAGACTAACGTGCAGACCTTCTACACCACTCTTCCGGAATATTATTAATACATGATGATTGATTAAGAATCATTTATCATTTATATTGTAGTACGGGAAGAGGGACTCGAACCCCCAAAAGCTTGATCCTAAATCAAGAGTGTCTGCCATTCCACCATTCCCGCGGCATTTTTTTGAATAATAAGTAATTGATAATATTAAAACTATCTGTCAGAAATCCTTACTCATTGCTTCTATTCTGTACCTCTCCCCAGATTCGAACTGGGACTTTACGGGGTTTAAAGCCGTTTTCTCTGCCTGTTGGAATAGAGAGGCGTTATTTATTAATAATGAGTCATATTTTATCTTTTTATTATTACTTATCACTCATTGCTTATATGATGCTAGGTCTGAGAAAGCTCTGTCTATTGATAAACTATGCCTGCTAGTATTTGTAAAGATCTTCTGCGCTTGACAAATCTTTCTCATTTCCTAATGTATTTTGTTTTAAAAAAAAGTAAAAGGCTGTCTGTTTTTATTGACTAAAGATCTTCTGCTCTTGACAGACCTTTTCTCTTTTCTTCATTTTGTGTGTGAATGGTAACTGGCCAATTTTTTAAAAAAATCTGAACTTTCATGGTATTATATTCATTCACTATTGACCAGCTATTCACATCCAGTACTCTATAAGGGAATCGAACCCTTGTTTTCTGCTCGAAAGGCAGGCGTCCTTACCGTTAGACGAATAGAGCTTCTATCCACTGACCAGGAATCGAACCTGAACAACAAGAGTACATTTCCTGCATGCTGCCATTACATTATCAGTGGTTGGTGGAAGTAGTAGGATTCGAACCTACTCAGCTATAAGCAACAGATTTACAGTCTGCCCCGACTCTCCAGCTTCGGCGTACTTCCGGATTTCATAAGTCATTTCCTCTATTTTATTAAAAAGAAAAAGTCTGTCTTTATTGAATGTTTAACTAAAGATCTTCTGCGCTCGACAGCCTTTTTCTTTTATTAATAAAGGATATTCCTAAGAGTGATATTATTGTATTTCTAATATCTTATCTCTTTCATTGAGATGGCTATGGGATTCAAACCCACTCAGTTTACACAACGGTTTTGCAGACCGCCCCGACTCTTCCACTTCGGCGAACCATCAGATTAAAAAAATAAAGTCTGTCTAAAATTGTTTGATATAAGAACTTCTGCGCTTAACAAACTTTATTTTTACCTAAAATTTTATAAATGATATTTTTTTAATTATCATTATTCTGGAGAGAAGAAAAGCCTGTCTGTATTTTCGTGTTTGGTGTAAAGATCTTCTGCTCTCGACAAACTTTTACTTTTTCTCCTGAAACAATTAACAATTAGTTACTGTAATTCCGGAAGGACTCGAACCTTCAACCTTCGGTGTATCAGACCGACACTCTAACCACTTGAGCTACGAAATCATTTGTATTCCATAAGGGGATCGAACCCTTGTCGTTCGGTAGAAAGCCGAATGCACTCGCCACTATGCTAATGGAACAATTTGTCTGGAAAGCAAGATTCGAACTTGCGACCTCCCGCGTCCAAGACGGGTAAACAACCACCGTTAT
>JASLCD010000459.1 GCA_030146295.1 Chryseobacterium sp. | reverse complement strand
TTTATATTCTGATTGAAGCTTAAAATCCATAGAAAAGAATGTATACAACAAAAATACGAAAGAAATTATTAGACAGGATCATGTTTTGAAGGTGAATATTTTAATATTATCATAAAAAAATGCCCCTAAAAAGTGTCGGGCTTTCTGGGGCAGTCTAAAATTGTATTTTGTTATTATGGACGTGTAAACGTCATTGTTGTCGGAACTTTTAATATAGAAGCAATGGCTTTACCATCTTTCATAGCAGGTTTCCATGCTGTTTCCATGCTTATGGCTGTCATTGTTCTAAGAAGCTCCTTATTGAAAACATCGTTATCACCGGAGGTTGTCACACGTGTAGTTTTTCCTGTTTTGTCTATATGAACATAGGCGGTTGCTTTTATGGTTCCATTCACAGAGTTCAGAGTATTTAAATCCATGGTTCTGCCTATTTTTGCTCTGAGGTCTTTCATCCCATTTGGATATTCAGCACTGATAAGGGTTTTGTCTTCCTGGATATTTGTGTTTTTACCTTCGCTGTTTTCAATTTTACTGCTTTCTCGTGGAGTGATGGTGTCAGAAACTTTTTTTATTTCCTGCTGTCTTTTGAAGCCCATCATCATTGAGGATTTTTCCTCTTTTTTGGTCTTTTCAAAGTAGGAATGAGTCATTAAGCTGACCTGGTAAGGCTGAGGATTTTTTGCTGTTCTGGCATTCGGATAAATTTTGCTGATATATACATTCGAAAAATCTGTTTTTTTATAATTTTTCAAAATGCTGTTTTCAGTTTTTTTTGAATCAATCCATACTGCATAATCATTTTTATTTAAAAATGATTTCAACTCATCTTCTGTCGGTATTCTTTTTTTCAATTCGGGCAGAGCGAAGAATGTGATTTTCTGTTCATTTCTTTGGGCATCACTGAGTAAAGGATAGAGTTCTGCCAGCCTTTTTTTATCACTTTCAGAGACCTTTTTTGAAAATTCGGCATATTTTCCGTCGTTCAGCAAGGCTGCATATTTGGCCAATATGTCCTTAAATTCCTGATAAGAATCCTGGCCATTAGCCTGAGCAGGAGCTTCTGCAATTTTTTCTGGTACCTGAATAGCCGCTGGATTACCAGCATAAGTTCTTTCGGAAAATAATACTGTAGCGACGATTAATGTTGTGATTCCAGCCGTTTTCTTTAACAGACTTAATTTCGATTTTTTTGTTTTCATCATAATAAATCTTTTTTTGGTGTTATTAAAATTGAATGAATGGGTCAGAGGAGGGCCTTGGTGGCTAAGAATCTCTTCAAGAATAAGGTTTTGGTATTCTTTAATATTATAATTCTGTTTCAGAACCGCTTCATCCGCTAGAAATTCGTGATTCGTTATCACCGCTTTTTTGTACAGGAATAGAACAGGATTGAACCATGTGAAAATCTTTAAAAGATTCACTATGAGTAGATCTGTACTGTGTTTTTGGTCAATGTGAGCCTTTTCGTGCAGGAAAATCCTTTGATCAATTATATTATTTTGCATATAATGTTTTCCCATATACATCGTATTCCAGAAACTGAAAGGAGAAAGGTTTTCATTGGTTAATAAGATCTTGTAATGCTCATAAATCAGTTTTTCTCCCCGTATTCTCCTGATTGCTAAAAAAGCCAGAAGACTTTTTATGAGTAGGAAAATTGTAACAACGGCATAAATACCCCATACAATATTCATCCAGTTGAAACTTTCCTGTTCCGGCTGAACAAAAACCATTTGCTGAGCCGTTTCTTCAAATAGTATTTGTGTTTTAGTTTCTGTGTCAGGATTTTGTATGGTAATCGTAATGAATGGAATCACATAAGAAAGCAGCAGAGCACTCAGTAGGTACCATCTGTTGAATCTGTACATTCTTTCTTTTTCCAGGAAAAGGTAATATCCGGCAATGAAAATAGAAGAACACAGAATGATTTTCAGAATAATAGCTGCCATATCTATTCTTTTATCTGTTCATCTATGATATCACGGAGTTCTTTCAGCTGCTTTTGGCTGAGTCTGGCATTCGAAGTAAAAAAGGATGCAAACTGTGTTACCGAGCTGTTGAAAAAACGATCAATCATGGAAGACATTTCTTCCTTGAAATATTCCCCTTTTTCTATTTTTGGATAGTATTCACGGGAATTTCCATACACTTTATAGCCTACAAGGTCCTTGTTCTGCATTCTTTTAAGCAATGTGGCAATAGTTGTTGCAGCAGGCTTAGGATCCGGATAGGCCTCCAGAATATCCTTCATGAAAATTTTTTTCTGCTCCCAGAGAATTTCCATAAGAATTTTTTCAGAATCTGTTAATTTAATCTCTTTCATTCTACAATGTTGTAATTTGTTCTACAAATGTAGAGTAAAAAATGAAACAAGCAAACTTTATGGCATTATTTTTCCATTCATTGTACAATCACCAATTCTAATATTATGAGAATCAATCAATTTTATGTCCCCGTGCTGAGTCTTTTCCTTATTTTGTCATCGTGCAAAGAAAATCATGCGAACGCTCAGAAGACCGGAAACGACGGAAGTGTAGAGACAGAGAAGGCTAACTCTGATTATAAACCGGCATTTAAAGGACAGACAAGAATCAAAGCTGTAAAGAGCACAACGGCTTATAATGTAGAAATATTGAATAAAGATTTGGGAAGACCCTGGGGGGTTATCAATCTACCTGATGGAAAATTTCTGATCACAGACAAGAATGGTCACATGAATGTTGTTTCATCAGATGGAAAACAGGTTTCAAAAATAGATGGATTTCCAAAAGTAGATTCAAAAGGGCAGGGGGGAATGCTTGATGTTGCTCTTGATCCTGATTTTACGGCCAACAATATTATTTATTTCAGTTTTTCAGAACCGTTTGGAAAAGGAAATTTAACTTCCGTAGCGAAAGGTAAGCTGTCTGCAGATCTCAAAAATATATCAGAAGTAAAAGTTATTTTCCGGGCAGAACCCTCTTATGACGGAGATAAACATTATGGAAGCCGTCTGGCTTTTGATAAGGATGGAAATTTATTTGTCAGTACAGGAGAAAGGTCAGATAAAGTAACCCGTGTGTATGCCCAGAAAACAGATAATTATCTGGGGAAGATTCTAAAAATCACAAAAGACGGTAAGCCGGCTCCGGGAAATCCTTTTATTGGAAAACAAGGGTATAAACCCGAAATTTATGCTTACGGAGTCCGCAATCCGCAAGGAATGGCAATTGATCCTGATGGCAACCTTTGGGATGTAGAAATGGGGCCAAGAGGTGGAGATGAGATCAACCTGATTCAGCCCGGGAAAAACTACGGATGGGGAGATGTGACGTACGGAATTGAATATTCAGGAGACAAAGTGGGACAGGGAATTACCCAACGAAAGGGTACAGAACAACCCGTCTATTACTGGGATCCTGTGATTTCACCAAGCGGCATTACTTTCTATACAGGAAATATTGAGGAATGGAAAGGAAACCTGTTTATCGGCTGTTTAAGTGGTGAGCATATTGACAGAATTGTCATGAAAGATAACAAAGTGGTTGGTGAAGAACGTCTTCTCGCAGATCAGAAAGAACGCTTCCGTGATGTATTGAACGGAATGGACGGAAACCTTTATGCAGTAACCGACAGTGGCAAATTGTATAAGATTTCAAAAAAATAAAATAAAAAACTCCTGGAAATTTTCAGGAGTTTTTATTTTCAATTAAAACTTAAAGTTAAGTCTGGCAAAAACCTGTCTTCCGGAAAATCCCATCTGAACAGGGTCAAAAATACCTCCGCCCTCTGTATTTCCATCACTTACATGAGTGGTCTGCAGCGTAGGATATCTGTTGAATAAATTTTTACTTCCCAGGGTGAGGTTCAGATTCTTACAAAATTCATAACCAAAAGAAAGATCGGTTGTTACTTTTGGATTATATACTTGTTCTGTACCATCATAACCAATCAGTGTTGCTTTGTCAAACCTTACCAACTGCAGGTTTGCATTGAATTTGTTAATCTTATAATTGAGGTTTAAATTGACCTTTGTTTTTGGAGCAGAAGCGAGGATAAAAGCCTTTTCTCTCTCACTCAGATAAATATCTTCTTTTCCTGCAAGCTTTTCTGAAGTGTTCACTTTGGTGATTTCCATGTCATTATAGTTTCCGGCTAGGGTCGCAGTCAGTTTCCCGGAACCAAGGTTTTCACTATAGCTTAAAATAAGGTCAACCCCTTTCGTGCGGGTATCAATCGCATTGGAAAAGAACTGTACCTGGTCAATAAATGGATTATCTGCCTGAACATCTGCCGGCAGGTCTGCCTGTGCAAAATATCCGGTAAGAACAATCCTGTTTTTTACCTGAATATAATATCCATCCACTGTTGCCGTAAATTTTCCTGTGTTGAAAGTAAATCCGGCACTTCCGTTCACAGAGGTTTCCTGTTTCAATTGAGGAATTCCAAGGCTGCCTGCAATTTTACTATCGTTAGAAGCTAGCTGAATAGTAACCAATTGACCACCCTGAAAATTGGTAAACTGCTGGCTGTAGTATTTCTGAGCCAGAGAAGGTGCTCTGAATCCGGTGGAAACGGAACCACGGAAGGCAAACTGCGGAGTGAACGCATATCTTGTTGCGAATTTTCCATTCAGAGTGCTTCCAAAATCATTATAATTTTCAAATCTTCCGGCAACACTTACCATCCAGTTTTTTGTAACATCAAGCTCAGTATCTACATAGGCTGCAAAGTTATTTCTGCTTTTGCCAATGTCTGTAGAATATCCAGGGAATCCCTGAGAACCACCAGGCCTTACATTGCCACTTAAAGGGTTGGTAACAAGAAGGTTTTGGGGAGTACTGGCAGTTACAGGATTTCCATTGATATCGTACATGGAATAAGAAGCTTCTTCCCCTTTGATAATGTCAAACTTTTCATACCTGAATTCCGAGCCAAAAGCGATGTTCAGCCCTTCCAGTACTTTGAACTGCCTTACCGCATTAAAACCTGTTGTATTCTGTAATAATGAATGTCCTCCTGCATTAAAGCTTGTAGGTGATTTGATACCCAAAGTGGCATTAATTGTATTGTCAATCTGATAGGTAAATCTGTTGTTGCCAAAAGCATTATAAAAATCTACGTCCCAGCCGGCAACCCTGAACTTCAGACCGTTATCAAATGTAAAATCTGTAATGCTGGTATTTTCAATCGGATTGAATCCTGTAGGATAAATCTCAGGAATATTTCCGTCTGCATCAGCTGATCTGGTCCATGCGTAGGCCTTGGTATTTCTGTGGGAGAAACCCTGACGGGAATAGAATTTCAGACCATCAGATAAAGGAAGCTCAATATTTCCGAAAAAGTAAATATTTTGCGCCTTGGCATCCCCGAAACGCTGTCTCGGAGCAGTATATAGGTCAGGATTTGCATTTCGTATCGCATAATCTTTGTTCATAAACTCTACTGTAAAGTTTCCAAAACCTCCTTTTGAGCCTATTTTAGTTCCTAAATTTCCACTGAAATCAAAAGTGGTTCCATCTACTTTATGATCTGAAACAACATCATTGTTTCCGGGGCTTTTAAAAAGATTCATTCCATAAAAAGCATTTCCTTCAAAACCTTTATCGCGGTCATTCAAAATAACATTGATTACTCCTGCAATGGCATCAGATCCATATTGAGCAGAGGCTCCGTCACGAAGGACTTCCACTCTTTTTATTGCGCCAATAGGAATGGTATTCATGTCATACCCTGTGTTTCCTCTTCCTTTGGTGCCAAAAAGGTTGATCAGTGAAGACTGGTGGTATCTTTTTCCATTTAACAAAAGCAGGGTTTGATCGGGACCCAAACCTCTTAACGTGGCAGGATCAACTGCATCAGCACCATCGGACCCTGATTGTTTATTAGAATTGAAAGATGGTGCAGAAAACTGCAAGAGCTGATTGATTTCTACTTGCCCTGTTGACTGGCTTACCTGCTTAATGTCGATGATATCAATAGGAACAGGTGTATTCACTACTGTTCTTTTTTTATTCCGGCTTCCGGTGATGGCTACTTCATCTATCTTCGACTCTTTCAAGGTATCCTTTATTTGCTGGGCATAGGATAAGGTAGAAACTCCAAGAAAAATAATGCTGATGTATTTTATTTTCATATTGATAATTTTGAGTGGTGATTCAATCAAAATTATCAATATTTATTTTTAAATCATCATCAAAATGAAATATTTAATATGGATGTCTTAATTTAACATGGATTTGTGGCAATCTAAGAAAAATAGTAACCAACAATGTTCTTTTAATGAAAAATTTTAATGTTAAAAGCTGGTAATGATTCTGTTAATTCCTTCTTCTAGAATTTCCTGTGAAGTGGAAAAGCAAATTCTGATATGTCCTTCTGCTCCTTTTCCGAACCATCTTTCTGAGCCTGGAACAATGGCGACTTTCCCCTGCTTCAAGACATGTTGGGCAAATTGATCGCTGGACATTCCGTTTTCAATCTTTGGAAACAGGACAAAAGTAGCCTCAGGCAGATTAGGGGTCACAATTTCTGAGCGGTTTAATAATGAAAAAGCAAGATCCCTGTTGCGCTGCAAATGAGCTAAAAATTCCAGATACCAGGGCTTTGCTTTCTCCAGAGCTACACTTCCGGCAATCTGTGACAAAGTAGAAACACCTTCTATTGTAGAATTGAAATTGGACTTCTCTGTAAAATCTTCAAGAATCTCCTGATCATTACATAATACTGCACCAATTCTCAGTCCGGCAATTCCAAATGATTTTGAAAACCCATAAACGGTAAAGCTTTTTTTCTTTGCTTTCTCAGAAACCGAAGAATAGGTATGGAAGCTTTTGTTGTCATAAATAATATCACTCCAGATTTCATCACTCATCACCCAAAGATCATGAGCTGAAGCGATTTCTGCTATTTTTATTAAAACTTCTTTAGCATACACTTTTCCCAGTGGATTATGGGGATTACAGATGCTGATAAGTTTGGTTTTAGGATTGATTAAAGATACCATTTTTTCAAAATCAATATCTCCCGTCTTTGTATCTACAGGGCAAAGCATCACTTTTCCTCCAGCTGTTTCTACCGATTTTTTGAATAGAAAATCCACAGGATCAAGAATAATAGCTTCCTCTCCGGGATTCAGAATATAGGATGCAATCAGGAACATTCCCTGGGCTGCACTGTTGACAGCCAATACATTTTCGGGCGAAAAGCTACCGTGTTTCTCTTGATTAAAATGATCTGCAACACTCTTCCTGAATTCCGGAAGACCAGAAAACGGTCCGTAGCTAAGATAGCCGTCTTTCAGATATTCGATAATCCCCTGTTCTATTTGAGGAGCTGTTCTGAAATCCGGATCGGCAGCAGTAAGAGGAATAATCCCTTCTTCCAGGGTTGCCCATCTTCCGTTGTAGGCTTTTCTTTTCAGTGCTTCAAAATTAATATCGTTATTGCTGAACATATTTATTTGTAAGATATAGGTAAAATATTTTCTGATTGTTGGCTGAGCGGGAGGAGGAATTGCTTCAACAATGTTCTTCCGTTGCTGATATGAACTTCAATTTCAGGCTTCCTGTCTGTCTCATATTTTCTGAAGGCTTCTGTATTATTTCTTTCTTCAACTAAATACTTCGTTAGTGTGGAAGCGTCTTTCAGTGCAGAAGTTACTCCCTGGCTCGTAAATGGAATCAATGGATGAGCTGCATCTCCGATGAATACAATGTTGTCTTTGTAAAACGGATTCAGTTTTTCCAGTTCGTAAACGCACCATAAATGTACGTTTTTATAATCTGATTTCTGTATAATTGATGGTATCAAGGGATGCCAGTTTTCAAAGACTTCAAGCATATATTTCTTTAGATTCTCTGCTGAACACTCATTGATCATGTATTTCTCATTATCAAATTGTGAGTACCAAAGAATAGTGTCATCAGAAAGCTTAAGAATCCCAAAGGTTAGTCCTCCTTCTTCATGATGGAATTTTATAAAGTCATTTTCAATAGAACCCGCAATTTCTTTATCCTGAATGATATTCACCACTTCACTTTCTCTTACAGATTTCATGGTTTCATCTTTAAAAAGACTTCTTCTGATATGGCTTTTAGAACCATCAGAAATAACGGCAATTTCTGCATCAATATCTTTTCCGTCCGGAAGCTTCAGTTTTCCATTTTGCTTATCATCGGGGATGATAGTTTGTTCGTAGGTTATTTTTTCAGGAGAAATGTTTTGAGCCAACAGATCAATTAATGAATGTCTTGAGATTGCGAAAACATTGCTCAGCTCCTTTTCTGCCAGTATTTTTCCTGTATGAGAATACTGTATATATTTTTTTAGAAAATTTCCATGTTTAAGAAGAAGATCAGGATCAAGTATCTGGTAAAGGTATTCCATTCCTTCCTGTGGAATGAGAAAGCCATGGCCCGCCAGATCTTTCTTTTTTCTTCTTTCATAAATGTGATAATCGATCTTGTGCTTTTCTAAGTAATTCGCCATGCTTAAACCGGAAATACCGGCGCCCACGACAGCAATTTTGTTCATTTTCGGAATAACGGATTTTTCAGGTTGGTTTTCAAGTATTTTTACATCTGCTTCATAGATGAATACAAAATTAAAATTAAAAACACTTACTATTTCAAAAAATGGAATAATTTGATTTTGGTTTTCTAAAAAATAAAATGAAAAGCATTACAAGCATTGTGGAATAAATGAATATGATTCATTTAGGTTTGGTTATAATAGGTGTTTTTTTATAATATCTAAATGATTTTAAGTAGATTAAGTGAAAAAAGATTTTAAAAATATAAGCATAAAAAAACCGGAAGAAATTCCGGTTTTATGATTAGGCTTTTTCAAGCTGAACGGTAAAGTGTCTTAAGATTTCCGGTTCCCAGGTGATCTTGTATCCTTTTGCTATTTCATCACGTCTTTCATAAACGTTTTTGATAGCAGCAGCAATATAATCCATATGATTATTGGTATAGGTTCTTCTAGGAATTGCCAGACGTACCAATTCCAACTTAGGATAACGGTTTTCTCTTGTTGCAGGATCTCTGTCAGCCAGTAATGTTCCGATTTCTACAGTTCGGATCCCTGCTTCTTTATAAATTTCAAGCCCTAAGGTCTGTGCCGGATACTCTTCGCGGGAAACATTCGGTAGGAAGTTAAGAGAATCAATAAATACAGCGTGTCCTCCAATCGGTTTCTGAACCGGGATTCCGTATTCAATCAGTTTGTTACCCAGGTATTCAACCTGAGAAATTCTGCTTTCAAGATAAGCGAACTCAGTAGCTTCATCAAGACCTACGGCTAATGCAGCCATATCTCTTCCTGCCATTCCTCCGTAGGTAATAAATCCTTCGTAAATAATGGTAAAGTTGGATGCTTTTCTGAAAACTTCTTCATTATTCAAAGCAATGAATCCACCGATATTTACCAAACCGTCTTTTTTAGAACTCATTGTCATCCCGTCTCCGTAAGAGAAAATTTCCTTACAGATTTCTTTGATGCTTCTGTTTTCCTGTCCTGCTTCTCTTTTTTTGATGAAGTAAGCGTTCTCAGCAAATCTCGCAGAATCAAAGAATACTGGAATACCATATTGGTCAGAAAGTGCTTTTACAGCCTTCATATTTTCTAATGATACAGGCTGTCCTCCTGAAGAGTTACATGTGATGGTAATTAAGCAGAAAGGGATGTTTTCTTTAGGGTGGCTTTTATAAACTTCTTCCAGTTTTTCAAGGTTGATATTTCCTTTGAAAGGATGAAGGTCATTAATGTCAAAAGCTTCATCGATTGTACAGTCGATAGCATGTGCCTTTCTGATTTCGATATGTCCTTTTGTTGTATCAAAATGAGAGTTCCCCGGAACAACATCACCTTCTTTTACCAATACTGAGAAAAGAACGTTTTCTGCAGCTCTTCCCTGGTGGGTTGGTAATAAATATTTGAATCCGGTAATTTTTTCAACTGTTTTCTGTAATTGTTCAAATGAACGGGATCCGGCATAGCTTTCATCTCCGGTCATCAAAGCAGACCACTGTTTATCAGACATGGCTCCGGTTCCTGAATCGGTAAGCAGGTCAATATAAACATGTGAAGATCTTAAATTGAAAAGGTTGTAATTAGCTTCTTTAAGCCATTGCTCTCTTTCTTCTCTGGTAGATTGGTAGATTTCCTCCACCATTTTGATGCGGAATGGTTCCGCGTACGGTAATTTCATGAGTTAAAATATGTTTTAAATTGTTTGTAAAGAAAATGTGTTTGAAAATAATTTTCAAAATTCATCAATGTATATATAAGGCCCGGGAGATGATTATTCCGGAGCTTTAAATATATTTTCATCAGAATGGAATCCGGCTACACCGCCGCTCACTGCAAACTTCATGGCAGAAGCCGCTGTCATTCCCACTACAGGTTTGATGTTTTTTTCTTCAGTAACAATTACCCAGCCCGAGATGGCGTACGAGTGGGGAAGATATACCGCAACATAATTATGCTTGTCAACGTCCGACATTTCTTTTTGAGTTAAAAAACCAATTCTCCAGATCTCCGGATTTTCATTGGTTTTTACCCATACAGGATCGTTGAATTTTTTCTTATCACCTACAAATGAAGACATCACATCTTTTGTAGGAGTGTAAATATGCTTTACTCCCGGAGTTTTTTCCAGTAAGCTGTCCATCGTATCGAAAAAGAACCTTCCGACCACGAATTTATTTCCCAGATATCCTAAAATAGCTGTAAACAGAATAATTGATACAAAAACAAGCCCTGGGATTTGCTTTGCAAGAGAAGGAACAAGATTGTCAATTGCACTTACGATATACCAGATGACAAAAATGGTAAGCCCGATAGGACCAATGATGACCAGCCCCTGAAAAAAGTTTTTCAGGAATAGATTGGCAATATTTTCAAAGCTTGGCTTCTTCAATGTATATTCTTTACTGTTTCTATTTTACCCGTGAATGGTTTCTTTGTTTCCGTAGGATTTAATGATACTGGCTTCATACTCCAGCCATTCTTCCCAACGTTTGTTTACTTTTTCCGGATCTCCAAGCTGTCTTGCAAATCCAATGAATGTTGTATAATGATTGGCTTCAGAAATCATAAGTTCTTTGTAGAAAACTTTAAGCTCTTCATCTTTGATGTTTTCGGTAAGAACCTTGAATCTTTCGCAGCTTCTGGCTTCAATCATAGCCGCAAAAAGCATTTTGTCTACAATGAGATCTTCTCTTTTTCCCTGAACGATAAATTTCGCCAGTTCATTCACATAATCATCTTTTCTTGCTCTTCCGAAGGTATGTCCTCTTTTTTTAATGATCTCATGAACCTGATTGAAATGATCCAGTTCTTCCTGTGCAATGGCAAGAAGTTCGGTCACAATTTCAGGATATTCCGGAAGCATTGTAATCAGGCCTATGGCGTTGGTCGCTGCTTTTTGCTCACACCAGGCATGATCTGTTAAAATTTCTCCGATGTTTCCTTCTGCAATATTTGCCCACCTCGGGTCGGTAGGGAGTTTCAACTTAAACATGTTGTAAAATTTTTGTAAATTTAAACAAATTGAGAGAAGAAAGGTGACTTTATTTCAATTTGGTCATTAAAGTCTTAAGATGTGGTCTTTCTTCTTAAGAATTCCAGAATCTTCCAGCCCGAAGTGTCCACTTTTTTCAATCCTGCAGAAATAATGAAGGCTAAAATGATATTAATACCATAGATAATGATCATTAAAACCCACCACGGCATGTTTTCTTTTAACGGGACAACCAGAAAATATACCAATGAAGAACTGATTCCCTGCGCAAAGTAGAAGAAAATAGCATTCTTTCCGATGTGGGTGACGAAATTTTCTTTTGTAATCTTTAATCGGTTATAAAGAACAAATAGTGTTACCAGAGAGAATAACGCCCAGATGATATAAGGGATTTTTGGCGGGAATTTGTTTTTATTGATTTTATAAAAAATTTCTCCTCCATAGTACCAGAACATCCATACAAGAGCCGCTCCAACAAGCGCATATACTATCGGAATTGCTTTGGTTGGAATTTTTTTTCCGCGCATTTTGTTTCCAATTAAAAATACAGCAAGATAAAAGGCTACATATCCCACCTGTCCTGTTGGATAATATTCCGGGAAAATGTTGAATAATAGGGTTAATCCAATGCAAAGCCCAATGAACCAGTTGATGTGTTTTGGAAAGAACCGTAAGATAAGAACACCAAAAACCGTAAGAATATAATAAACTTTAAGATACCAGAAGCTTCCCATCACTACAGGAAAAGTGTCAGCGTTCGTGTATTGATGCAGATACCAGTTGCCCAAATTTTCCCATTGAGGCGTTGTTGAAATGCTGATAGCAGAATATTTAGATCCAAATGTGGAATAAAAGTTTTGGAGCCATTCCATAGAAAAGAGTCCCAGTCCGAAAACTTTAAAGAAGTAATCTAAAAAAAACAGGAAAGTTACAAATATCATATAGGTAATCTGCAGCTTCAGCAGGCGGTACAATGTTTTTTCAATATTGGCTCCGGATGTAATCCCGCTCAGGGCATAAAAGAGAGCCACGTCAAAAACAAGTGAGAAGACTCTTACTTCTGCAGGAATATAAAACTGCCCAGACCAGAAAGCAGTATGGATAAATATGATAGAAAGTGTAGCCAGTCCTTTGGCGAAATCAATATAGAGATCTCTGTTCATTATAGATTGCTTGAAAGTTCTTTTTGTTATTTCTTCAAAAATACAAACAAATTGATTTTACAGAACATAAAAACTTTTAAAAACAAAAAGGGGCGGAACATACTGCCCGCCTCCTTTCTTAAATATGCTAAAAATGAATGTTCTTGTTTATTGAAGATGTTTAAATTCTTCTGCAGAAATTTCTCCCGACTGAATTTTTCTCAGCTCATCTATATATTGACTCATGTAGGCGTCAATTTCAGGATTTACTGTGTTTTTAGCCATCTTGTAAGTTCCGTTTAATACTCCCTGATAATAATAGAAGAAATTATAATCGAAATTGGATGCGTTAAGATCATACTGTCCCAAAAGGAATCCTAAACGAACTGCAGATCTTCTTTGTGCAGGTGTTCCGTGGTGTCCGGGATTGGTTGTCTGATAATCTCCGATACTCTGAGCAAACTCATAGGCCGCTGCAATTTCCGGGAAGCTTGTTTTATTGTATCCGTTAGGTCTTCTCAAATAGTATCCTGCAAAACCGTCAGCCTCAAGCTCGTTAGGTCTGGCAGTGTTTTCGTTTACAGATGGAAGTCCAAAGATATACTGCAGCTGATGTCCGTACTCATGAGCGAGAATCATTGCATTCACAATATCACCTCCTTTTGATTTTGCATCATAATAGATAGCATATCCATAATAGATCTTTCCGGTAGAATAGGAGATTGCATTATACGTTGAATTGTAATTGGATGGATCATTCACAAATCTTAGTGTAGGATTGCTTCTTCCCCACATACTTGCAATTTTAGTCATCTGACCGTTCATAAAGTTGGTGTCCGTGGAATTTTGAAGCCCGGTCAGTAATACCGAAGTGGAGCTCCAATTGTTATCTACATAAGAGCAGATTTTTTCAAGATCTCCTGGCTGGTCAATTTTTGCACTAAGTGCTTCTTGTTGAGGTTGAACATTGTTGTCCATTTGGTCATCACTACATGCTGTCAATGAAGTGACAGCAATGGCACCTGCTAGTAAGCAGAGATTAAAGTTTCTTTTCATATATAAATTCAATTTGGTAAAACGAAGGTATGAAATTATCTCTTAAGTGTGAGTACTTTATTTAAAAAAATTATTCAAAACATAGTGAATAGAATTTATATTAAAAAAACATTGCTTTGATTGTAAGGTAATTAGAATTTTATTTGTATATTTGCACCTCGAAATAACTAAAAATTTATAAACAATGTTTGCAATTGT
>JASLCD010000452.1 GCA_030146295.1 Chryseobacterium sp. | reverse complement strand
TGTAGTTTTTAGAATGTTTGATGTATAGCTTTTTAACCACACGAAAGGATTCGTGCGGTAGCGGGGGGTATTGTAAGGGCTAATAGTGCGCCGAAGAATGCCGTATTAAAAGCATTAGCAGAAGGAGCTGAAAGCATGGCAAGAAAATATGGTATGAGTGAAGTAAGAATACACTTAATATGATAATGAATCAAAACCTCAAACATAATTCCCTTTGGGAAAGAGAGTATGGTTATTTTTTCAGTAGAGAAGGTGATACCGTTTTTTGGGAAAAAGTTTTACATTAATAATTATGAATATTAAAGAATTTAAAGATAAAGCGATCGAGATTAGTCTTAAATGTGTAGATAAAGCACCAGAAGACTGGCTTACTTTTAACGATAAAATAAATACTCAATTATTAGATGATAGCTATGAATCCAAATTTGTTTCATTAGAAAAAAATGAATTACCTATTTTAAGTTGTAGCCTGGATAATTCATATTTATTAGTTACAACTGAAAGGGTTATTTCAATAATAGATGCTAACTATGACGAGGTCTACTCTAAAGATTTTGAAGGATTATGTAATGATTATGAAAAATTTAACTATAAAAAAGAGAATCATCAGCACCCTAAAACTAATTTTATATGTATTGAAAAGACCAATAAATCAAAGTTATTAGCCATAATAGATTCTTATTATCCCGCTTTTTTTTCTAAAATGTTAATTTGTAATATATTATTATATAAAAAAGAAGGAAGATGGTTTTTAAACCCATGGAAGAAAAACTATGATTAAAAATATTTTGACAAAATAGTAAAACACTAAAAAAGAGATTGATTTTTAATTAATCTCTTTTTACTTAAAGTTTAAGGTCTAATCCAGAGAAAATATTAAATCAATTAATACATATAAAAGTTTAATAATTGAACATAAACAAAAATTAATAAAGTATATAGCTAATTCTGATAAATATGATAATTTAGGAATTTTAAAAAATGCTCCATATGAAATAAAATTATACAATCCAGAATTAAACACTTAGAACATGAAATTAAAACATTCCATCAAAATATAAACAAAATACTAAATGAATAATAATATCCAAATTCAAAAAGAAGATTTAAAACAGATCCTTCTTACCCTAATAAAAAAAATTGACACTTTAGATACCACTACCATCTATTTAAATAAAGATTTATATTGGAATATTCCTTATGAAGAGTTATATAATGTATATGAAGAACCTAAAGAAATAACAATTGGCAGTATTAAAGAGGACTTGGAGTTTTTACAAAAGATAAATGAAAATAGAGAAATTATTAGTTATGATTTCATCAAAATATCTAATATTTTAAGAGTGATGAGTGAATCAATTTCGTAGTATAAAAAAGAGTTCATCATATAATGAACTGTTTTTATGTATAAGAGTTTTGTTTTTCTTATAATGTTATAAAAATTGAAACAGAATAGAGACCCTTGAGGAAAGTAATTTAGGAACAAAAGCCTATAATTTATTTTTGGAAAAATATAAATTTTTAAATTTTACCCTAAAATTATGGAATATCTTATAATATTAATTTTAACAGTAATAAATGTAAAATCTCAATTACTTCTAAATATCAAATCTTTAGATACTAACGCCAATAGTAAATTAATTATTATGGAAATTTCTAACCCTTCGGATTTAACATATTTAATTCCGATAGATACACTTAGTTTTATAGATCATTAGAATTGGGTCGGCCTAAAATAGATTGACCTAAAATAAAAAAGGCTGTTTCAAAATGAAACAGCCTTTTTACAATAAATTTAGGATATAGAAATGTTTTCATGGTGGTTAAGAACGCCTACTTTCAGCATACATTCCTTCATTTTATGGTACGTTCTTTTGATATCGTGGTCAAGACCGATAGAGAATCTGATCAACCCGTCAGAAATCCCTATAGAAGCACGTTCTTCTTCCGGAATTTCAGATGATGTAGATTTTCCTGAGCAGGAGAATAAGGTTTTATAGAACCCTAAACTTACTGCAAGATAACCAAGGTTTTCGGTCTGCATCAGCTCCATCAGTTCATTTGCTTTTTCTGTTGTGCCGGCATCCAGAGTCAGTAGTCCTCCATATCCGTATTCTTCATGAATCATGCTTTTCATCAACTCATGGTTTTTATGTGATGGTAATCCCGGATAGGATACCTTTAAACCATCTTCCTCGAATTTTTCAGCAAGATACATTGCATTGTGGCTGTGCTGTTTGATTCTGATATGCAGTGTTCTCAGGTTCTTTAAGATACTTGAAGACCTTAAGCTGTCCATCGTAGGCCCAAGAAGCATGCATGCTCCGGAATTTACATTTTTAGTATCATCAATAAATGCCTGTGTTGCACAATATACACCTCCTACCGTATCACTGCTTCCGTTGATAAACTTTGTCAGACTGTGGATCACTACATCTGCCCCGAATACTGTTGGAGAGATTGAAAGAGGAGAGAAAGTATTGTCTACAATCAGTTTCAGATTGTGTTTTTTACAGATTTCAGAAAGTTTTCTAAGGTCTGCCACTTCCAGAAGCGGATTGCTTACACTTTCACAGTAAATTACTTTAGTATTGGGCGTAATTGCATTCTCTATAGACTCAAAATTGTTGATATCAACAAAGGTGGTTGCTACATGAAACTGGGGCATGAAGTTTTTAAGAAAAGCATATGTTCCTCCGTAGATGGTTCTGCTTGAAATAATATGGTCTCCACTTTTGCACACCTGCATCAATACGGAAGTAATAGCTCCCATTCCGGATGCTGTAACGTTGGCGGATTCTGTATTTTCCATCTTGGCAAGAGCTTGTGCCAGATAAAGATTCATGGGTGACGAATGTCTGGAATACAGATAGCATCCTTCTGCATTCCCTTCGAAAGTATCAAACATAGTCTTTGCAGAAAGGAATGTATAAGTAGAGCTGTCTGAGATAGAAGGATTCACTCCTCCGAATTCACCAAAATACTGAAGATCCTGGATCTCATTGGCTGCGTTAAAGTTTTCCATAAATATTGTTTTTATTTTATAGGCCCAATTTGCATTAATTTCCTAATTATTACAATATAAATTTGAATTTATAGAATATAAAACTGTAAATTATTGTTTATTTAGAAAAAATAATTAGTATCTTCGGTATTGTTAAACTTTTACCAAAAAATTATCTATGGAACTTGACGAAACAGATAAGAAACTGTTACTTTTTTTGCAGGAAGACTGCAAGCAAACCACCAAAGAGCTGTCCGGTAAACTGGGATTGTCTGTTACAGCGGTTTATGAACGTGTAAAAAAGCTTGAAAACTCGGGGGTTATTTCAAAATATGTAGCCTTATTGGATAAAAGTAAAATTAAGAAAAATTTTATTGTTTTATGCCATGTCAAATTAAGTCAGCACAAAAAAGAATTTGTTCTGCAGTTTGAAAAAGAGGTTATGGATCTTGAGGAAGTTACAGAATGCTTTCATGTAAGCGGAGATTATGATTATATCCTTAAAATAGGAGTGAAAGATATTGAAGACTACCGCAGCTTTATGCTGACGAAACTTACAACGCTTCAACACATCGCAAGTACGCACAGCTCATTTATGATTTCCGAAGTGAAAAATACAACGGCGATTGTATTGTAGGGAGTTGAAGGATCATTAATGGTTCGTTCAGAGGGTTTTATCATTAATGAAAAAGCTAACCGTTTCGGGTTGCTGGATGAGTTGTTCCAAATAAGGTTTCAGAGTTTCGGAGGTTAAATCTGCCGTACTATGGATCTGCAGGCTTCGCAGACTTCCGTCTTTCAGTGGTGCGATCAAAATGATATTACCATACTTTAGATGATAAAGTTTTAGGTTGACAATGGCAAATTCTTCTTTTTCCAGAGTGGTGAAAGCTGAGAAGTCAATCCTGGTATTGGAGGTTTTTACAAATCCCTGTCCAATTACGTCTGGAAAATTTCTTGAAACAATCTGCATTTTACTCGAGGTATATTCTTTATCATCAATAAAGTCGGTGAGGACAAGAATGGTGAAAAAAATTCTGTCTTTATTCTTAACCTTATGCGCATTTAAAGTCCCCCAATTCTTTTCTAAGAAGCTTGAGTATACAATTCTTTTACCCTGTAATTTTAAACCAAAAAAATTTCCTAGTGTTCCTACACCTTTAAAACCGTCTTTCTGAATGCTGTCATACACCGGATAGGGAAAAATGCCATAGGTAAAAGGTGTTGAATTCTGGTCTTTTGCCTTGAGTTCTTCTTCCATTCTTTTGAAATCCAGGTTTTCTTTTTGATTTTGAACTTTCAGCTGTTTTTCCCTTGCTTTTTTAATATTTTCGCTGGTTTGAGCAAACGAAAAGCTTGCCAGGAAGAGTAGAGTGGAGGTTATATAAAATCTCATCATTACTATATTGTTAATAGATTATTGGTTTTTAATAATGGTTATAGTCTTCTTTCGTTATTTTATCGATGAAATAATGAAGCTTTTTGATATCAGCTCTTCCCTTATTTTTATCATTTAAAAGGCAGGTGGTCACGATGACCATTTTCAGGTCAGGAATAACACAGATGAGCTGGCCGCCATAACCGGTTGCTACAAAAGCCTGGTGTCCGTTGGTTTTTCTGCGCCACCAATAATAGCCATATCCGTTGGCATCCGGCATTACGTCCCAGGAATCCAGTTTTACCTGTTCTGAAGTAGACTCCTGAACCCACTTCTGCGACACAATCTGTCTGCCTCCAAGTTTTCCGTTGTTCAGAATCATAGAACCGAATTTCAACATATCTTCAGGTTTCATAAAAAGTTCAGACCCTGCAAAATTTCTGTCCATTGAATCGGTATCCCATCGGGTAACATTCATCTTCAAAGGTCTAAAAAGATTCTCTGTCGCGAATTGTTTCAGGTTGGTCTTTACAATTTTTGCCAGGGCAGCCCCAAAAAGATGAGATTCACCACTATTATAGTTGAATACAGTGCCTGGATATTCTTCGAAAGGCAGATCCAGCACAAATTTTACGGGATCTCCGGAAAATAGCATTGCTGTCGATATTTTTGAATTTTCAATCCAGTCGAAACCTCCCTGCATAGTCAATAGGTTTTTTAAAGTTAATGTGTTTCTGATAGAATCATGATGAACCTTTCCTTCAAGATTGGAAATGTTTTTGAATCGGCTTCTTGAAACATTGTACTCGGGGAGAATTTTTAAAACAGGAGTATTGAGGTTGGGAAGTAGGTTTTTATCCTTTGCAATGCCTGCCAGAACAGAGACAATACTTTTGGTGACAGATTTTATACTGAACAGGGTTTCTTTGCTGGTTCCGTGAAAATACTGCTCATACAAGATATTGTTATTCTCAGAAACAATGAAAGATCCCAAAGAAGGAATACTGTCATTGATTTCTTTGGTGAACCTGTCTGTAAACTCTTTTGGTAATTCTTTGTTAAAAGATGACTGTGACTTCACTTTAGGGCAGAATAGAGTAAGACATAACATTGTCAAAACCTGCAGTACTTGCTTGGATCTCATTGTTTAAAAAGAAGGGATAAATTATTAGTTGATAAAAAGCATAAGTTCCAACTAAGCAAAATAGAAAACTGTTCAATTTTAACTCAGAATAACCTGATGCTTTCAGTGCCCCTAAATTATGAAAAACAACGACATTTTAAAATATATTTTTTAAAAAAAATCGTGATTCTCAAACACAGTTGAGTTCTCTTTCAATAAAAAAATAAGATGTAATAAACTATACCAAAACTCCGTTTTTAGAAGAAATAGGGTCCGGAAGCTCTGTTTCTCCGCTCATCTGAAGAAGATCTATTTCAATAGTTCTGCAGATAGAAAGCATGGGAACATCAAACATCAATCCTGCAAAAGGATTTTCAGAGTAATCTCCTACCAGCTCCATAATGATG
>JASLCD010000149.1 GCA_030146295.1 Chryseobacterium sp. | reverse complement strand
CTTTTGTATCTGGTTTTTCCGGGGTTGTACTACAGCATTTTTCCATAACTGATATTTTTATACAAATGTAAAGGTGAGACTGATGCAATGCTATTGCAAACTTTCAAGACAATTTTCGCAGATTCCTTTGGCAAACAGCCGTATTTCATCTATCCTGAAATTGGTCTGAATGTTTTCAGGGAAGGAAATATCTTCTTTGCAGGTGGTCTGTTTGCATATTTTACAGTAAAAATGCAGATGCCAGTCTTTATGTGTTTTCTCATCACAGCCGTCTTCGCATAGTTTGTATTTTGTGGTGGTGTTCTCCTGAATGCTGTGAACAATTCCTTTTTCTTCAAAGGTTTTCAAGGTTCTGTAAATCGTAATCCTGTCAGCATTTTCAAAATTATTTTCTATTTCAGAAAGAGATAAAGCTGCTTCCTGAGAACTCAAGAAATCATATACCAGAATCCTCATACTCGTGGGCTTGGTATTTTTATCGATGAGTTTGTGTTCTATATCTTTTTTCATTGTACGCTTTTAAAATTTTACAGATGTACTTCATTTTCTTCATACCCTTCATCTTCTATCTGAAAAGTGGTATGACTGATCTTAAAGTTATTAACAGCAGTATCCGTTAATGTTTTTAATAACTGATTCTGAGAATATCCCACATCTTTTACAACATGGGCACTCATTGCATTGACACTGGATGTCAGCGACCACACATGCAGGTCATGAACATTTTTCACTCCCGGAGTTTTTTCCAGAGATGTACGAAGCTCATGGATGTCAACATCTTTAGGTGTTCCTTCCAGTAAAACATTGACTGCTTCTTTCAACAGCCTCCATGTTCTCGGGAAGATCAGCAATCCGATCGCTGCCGAGATCAGGGGATCAGCATAATACCAGCCTGTTGTCAGCATAATGACCCCTGCAATCATTACTCCTACAGAAGTAAGCATATCTGAGAGTACTTCAAAATAGGCCCCTTTCATATTCAGACTGCCTTCTGAGTCTTTTCTTAAAATCATCATTCCGACAATGTTGACAATCAATCCGATTCCCGCTACAATCAGCATCGATTTGCTTTGTACTTCCGGCGGATTCTGAAACCTCTGATACGCTTCAAACAAAACATAGATCGAAATCCCCAGTAAAACAACAGCATTAACAACGGCTGCCAATATTTCTGTACGGTAATATCCGTATGTTCTGGAAGGATCTGCCTTTCTCTCTCCTATTTTGATGGCTATAAATGCCAACAATAATCCTACCACATCGGTGAGCATATGCGCGGCGTCTGCCAGTAAAGCAAGACTATTGGTGATAATTCCGCCAATAACCTCCGCGATAAGATACGTTCCGCTAAGGCAAAGAACGATCAGGAGGCTTTTTTTATGTCTGCTTCCCGCAGAAACGGTTTGTGTTGGTGTGTTTTCCATAGGATGTATGGTTAATTACATTTCATAATAAGATGTATTTTCTTTTTTGGATGGAACATTCTGCTCACCCATCATCTGCCTGATATTGATTTCTATGGTCTGTGCCAGAGAAGTCATAGGCGTATCTACAGGTCCGTTTTCAAAAGGGTCCTGCATGATGATTGATGTTTTTTCAATGGCAATGAATGTAACCGGAACCAGGAAAGTAATCGCAATTTCCACAGCCAGCTGTGAATCGTCAAGACCAAACGGAAGTATCGCTGCAAAAACATAGATCAGAATATGAACCAAAACACTATAGGAACGGGGAAAAACCGTATTCTTAAGTCTTTCACATTTTCCCATACTGTCGCAGAGTCTTGTGATGATATCATTCAGCTGCATCTGCTGGAAATCTGTCAGTCCTTTGGAAGCCGCAATTTCTTTAAGCTGTCTGGAGTGTTCATCCAGAATAGCATTGGGAATATTAGCCCCTCTGATCTGATGTTTATCCAAATATTGCTGTACTTTTTCAGAAAAAGGAAGTCTTCTCAGAGATTCTCCGAGGGCGTAAGTCCAGATGATTTGCCTTTCGCCAAAATCTTTTATTGTTTTATCATCTCCTGCGGGCATAAACTGAATGACCAGCCTCACAAAGGTCCTGGAGTCGTTCACAACAGCTCCCCAAACGGTTCTGGCTTCCCACCATCTTTCGTAGGACTGGGAAGTCCGGAAGGCCAGCAGCAATGACACTGCCGTTCCCAGCAATGCAGGAATATTCAAAGGCAGTGAAATCTTGCGAAACCATGGCAGCTCGTCCAGAAGGCCGATGGCTATGGCAAATATTCCGATGAGCAGAATTTGGGTTTTTATTTCACAGATGAAATACCAGACTGATATTTTTTTGTTCAGTAACATAATCAAGTCATTTATTAAAAATTCGGTGAGATAATCTTTACTTTCTTCCTGCCGTTTTTATTCAATAAAAAATTCCGTAAACAGCTCTAATTTAAGGATAAAAATCGACATTTTACTGGTTCCGGCTGATTCCATTAATGTTCGTGCTCTCCGGAATTCACCAGTTTAGCATTCACAAAAAAGGCTCCTTTCACCACAATATTTGCATTGTCAGGAATATTTCCTACCGGGGTTATCGCAGTATATCCCATATCGGATGTTCCTTTTACTACTTCTATTTTTTCAAAGTTTAAGGTTTTCGGATGAGGTTTTCCTTTTTCTTCGTGCTCTTCTTCCGGTTTTTTATCGGTCTGAATAAACACGTAGTATTTTCCGTCTGCCTCTACAATAGCTTCTGTAGGAACTGCCGGAGTAGTACTTTTATCAAGGCTTACGATTCCGGTGATATTCATTCCGTCGATCAGACCGGATTTGTTTCCGATCACTTCACAGTGCATAGAGATGGTTTTACTTTCGTTTTCAAATGAAGATCCTATACTGTAAATTCTGGCATCATATTCGGTTTCCGGATTGTTGGTCAGTTTAAAATGAACGATCTGCCCCACTCTCATTTTAGGAAGGTCTTTTTCAAACACCTGAAGATCGAGATGAATAGAACCGTTATCAATCACTGTAGCAACGGGAGAAGAAATATCCACATAGCTTCCGATCTGTGCTGTGATACTGCTGATTGTTCCGCTGATGGGCGCTGTGATCACCAAACCGGATTTCATATTCCCATTGTTTACCTTCCCTGGGCTGATTCCCATCATTTGCAGCTGTTTCAACAGGGAAGCTCTTTTTGTTCTTAGGGTTTTAAGCTCAGCATCGGCACTCTGAAGGTTTTTCTTCGTTCCTGCATCATTATCAAAAAGTTCTCTTTGTCTTTTGTATTCCTGTTCTGCATAAGTAATTCTGCTGTTTGTTGTCAGGTAATCTTCCTGAAGCTGGATATATTCAGGATTGGCGATAGTTGCAATGACCTGTCCTTTTTTCACGATACTTCCTACCTGAATATTGATGGTTTTGATAATTCCTCCGTACAGCGAAGTAATGGTCGCTTTATTACTGTTCGGTACACTCAGCAAACCGTTTGCTTTTATGGTAGAAGTTAGTTCTTTCATCTCTACGGTTCCCAAAGCAACTCCTACTGATTTCATCTGATCTTCTGTGAGTGAAGCTATCGTTGCCGGAGCTTCTTCATGTGCAGATTCTTTCTGCTCTGTCTTTTCAGGAGCCTTTACTTCTGCGGTTTCTTTTTTTCCACAACTTGTCAGTAATAGTGAAATCAGGATAAGGGGTATGATATTATATTGGAGTTTCATATCTAAGAATGTATTTTGTCTGGTGCTGTATTTCAGCACTTTCATATTATTTATTGATGATTGAATTGATAGTTACTACAGATTGGTTCACCTGCTGAATAGATTCGAGATATTTCAGCTGAATATTAGTAGCAGTCTGCAGGGCAAAAAGATATTCTACATAGGAAATCTCTCCTGTCTTATAGCCTAACTGGGCTGCTTTTACAATCTTATCAGCATTGGGCAGTGCCTGACTGGTATAATAATTATACTGCTGAATATCCTGCTGATACTGGCTGAAAGCGTTGTCCAATTGTGCAGAAAGCTGTTTCTGCTGCATTTTTGCATTGGTTTCTGCAACCTGTCTGTCATATTCCAGAGCCTGAATTCTTGCTTTTGTAGCTCCAAATGTCAAAGGAATTGCTACTCCCACTGTTGCTGACTGAAAACGTTTCCCTGAGTTATAAAAGTTCTCTTGTCCGTTGATGGTATGAAGACCTATCAAAGACTGGTTGGTATATCCTAAACTAAAATCCGGCAACCCAAGGGACTTTTCAACTTTTTTATTTTTTTCGGCAATTTCCATTTCCTGATAAAATGCTCTTACAGACGGATTATTGGCAATCACAGCACTGTCGAGTACATTTTCTGCTTTTAAAGGAGCATAGTCTTTATTAAATGGGACTTCAAAATCTTCTGATGTATTCATAAGGGTTTTTAAATTCTTATAAGCATTCGTCAGAAAGACTTCATTTTGTCTGAGCAGCAGATCAATTTCTCCTTTCTGGGTTTCTGCCGTACTTATTTCAATCTTTTTGATATCACCCGCTTTGAACCTTACAGTTGCAATTCTGATGAATTCCTCATAATATTTATCCAGACTGGTCAGCTGAGCTTTATTATACTGGAGATATTCAATCTGATAATAATAGGTACGAACCTGTTTTATCAGTTCATTGGCTGTGATTTCCTTATCAATCTGTTTGCTTTTAATATTCTCATTGATTAAATCTTTTCTTGCTTTAAACAGCGTAGGGAAAGGAATACTTTGTGAGATCGCAAACGACTGGTCAAACTTCGGGCTGTTATATTGTCCCAGCTGAGCTTCAAAGCTTAATTTTGGAAGTTCTTTTGCTGTGGGTCTTAATGCTTCAGCAGATTTAATGCTCAGATCTTTTGACTGTAAGGTTAAGTTGTTGTTCACCGCCTGCTCTACCGCCTGTTCCACAGAGATAGGTCTGGACTGTGCATTAAAAGTCTGCCCCAGCATCATAAATCCTATAACAAGAACCGCTGTAAACATTCCCGTATTGTTATTTTTTCTTTTCAAAATCTTTGTGTTAAAAATGATATACAGCATTGGCAAAACGAATAACGTAAGGAAAGTAGCTGTCACCAGACCACCAATCACTACAGTTGCCAAAGGTTTTTGTACTTCAGCACCCGCACCGGTAGAAATAGCCATCGGTAAAAATCCTAATGAAGCTACTGTTGCCGTCATTAATACTGGTCTCAATCTGGTTTTTGTTCCTTCAAATACTCTTTTTAGAATATCGGTTTCACCTTCTTTTTCCAGTTGATTGAATGTCCCGATCAAAACAATTCCGTTCAACACTGCGACTCCGAAAAGGGCAATAAACCCAATTCCGGCACTGATACTGAACGGCATATCTCTTATTAAAAGAGCAAATACCCCCCCAATAGCACTCATAGGAATTGCGGTAAAGATCAATGCGGCCTGTTTGAATGAACGGAAAGTAAAATACAACAGCATAAAAATAAGAAGCAATGATACCGGCACAGCGATCATCAGACGTTTGCTTGCTTCCTGCAGATTTTCAAACTGTCCTCCGTAAGTGAAGTAGTACCCTGAAGGAAGTTTCACTTTATCCAGTTTTGTCTGAATATCTTTCACCACACTTTCTACATCACGTCCTTTTACATTGAATCCGATGACAATTCTACGTTTTCCCTGCTCACGGCTGATCTGTGCAGGTCCCAGTTTATAACTGATATTGGCTACCTGCGATAATGGAATCTGCGCTCCGGTACCGGAAGTAATCATCAGATTGTTTACATCCGAAATATCGGTTCTGTGAAGGCTGTCCAGGCGGACTACCAGATCAAAACGTCTTTCATTTTCAAAAACCTGTCCGGCAGCTTTTCCTGCAAATGCTGTACTTACAGCATTGTTGACATCTTCGATATTCAATCCGTAATTGGCAATTCTTGTTCTGTCGTATTGTACATTGATCTGTGGCAGGCCGCTTACTCTTTCAATCTGAGGAGCAGTTGCTCCATCCACTGTCTGAATGATTTTCCCTACTTTATCTGCATATACTGCCAATGAATCAAGGTTTTCCCCGAAAATTTTTACAGCAACATCCTGCCTGATTCCGGTCATAAGCTCATTGAAACGCATCTGAATAGGCTGATTTTTCTCAAAAAACACCCCGGGAATGGTTTCCAGCTTTTCACTGATCTCATCCGCCAGTTCGTTGTAGGATTTTTTGGTTTTCCATTCACTTTGTGGCTTTAATACTACGATCATATCGGTAGCTTCAGGCGGCATCGGGTCTGTAGGAACCTCAGCGGAACCTGTTTTTCCAACTACCATTTTCACCTCATCAAACTGCTTGATGATTCTTGAGGCCTGCATAGAGGTTTCTATACTCTGGCTGAGTGAGCTTCCCTGCGGTAAAATACAATGAAATGCATAATCTCCTTCCTGCAGCTGCGGAATAAATTCCCCTCCCATATTTTTAAAAATAAAAGCGGAGATAAGAAAAACGACAGCCGTTGCTGAAACAATGATATATTTTGCTTTGATAGCTTTCTGTAGTAATGGCTGATATATCTTTTGCAGACTGTTCATCATTTTATCAGAGAAGGTTTCTTTGTGGGATATTTTCTTAGATAAAAACAGAGCGCTCATCATAGGAATGTAGGTCAGGGATAAAATTAAAGCTCCAAGAATTGCAAATCCTACTGTTTTTGCCATAGGTGTAAACATTTTTCCTTCTACTCCGGCCAATGTAAGAATCGGGATATAAACGATAAGGATAATAATTTCTCCAAAAGCAGCACTGCTTCTGATCTTTGATGCAGAAAGGAATACTTCTTCATCCATTTCAGACTGTGTCAGCGCCCGGACAGATTTTCTTACTCCCAAATGGTGTAATGTAGCTTCTACAATGATGACGGCTCCATCTACAATCAATCCGAAATCTATAGCTCCAAGGCTCATCAGATTAGCGCTTACTCCGAAAACATTCATCATTCCTAATGCAAACAATAAGGAAAGCGGAATGGCTGAAGCTACGATAAGTCCGGCTCTTAAATTTCCAAGGAAAACCACAAGAACAAAAATCACAATTAATGCCCCCTCTATGAGGTTTTTCTGAACGGTGCTGATGGCTCTGTCTACAAGGTCTGTTCTGTCCAGAAACGGTTCTATCACAACATCATTGGGCAGAGACTTCTGAATAGTCGGAATTTTTGCTTTGATGCGGCCAACGACTTCATTACTGTTGGCTCCTTTTAGCATCATAACGACTCCCCCTACCGCATCTACTTTTCCGTCATACGTCAATGCTCCATAACGCACTGCGCTTCCTAACCGGACATCGGCAACATCTTTTATAAATATCGGAACGCTGCCCGTTTCGTTTTTAACAGCAATATTTTTGATATCTTCCAGAGAAGTTACCAGCCCTATTCCACGGATGAAATAAGCGTTGGGCTTTTTATCAATATAAGCTCCTCCGGTATTCTGATTATTTTTTTCAAGGGCTGTAAATATTTCGGTAATACTTGTTCCCATTGCTTTCAAACGATTGGGATCAATGGCCACTTCATACTGTTTTAATTCTCCTCCAAAACTGTTGATCTCTGCAACTCCCGGGGTTCCGTTCAGCTGTCTGCGAACAATCCAGTCCTGCATGGTACGGAGTTCTTTGGCATTGTATTTCTTTTCGCTTCCTTTTTTAGGATGAAGAATATACTGATAAACTTCTCCAAGGCCGGTACTTACAGGAGCCAGCTCGGGAGTTCCTACTCCTTTTGGAATTTCTTCTACTGCATTTTTCAGCTGTTCATTGATGAGCTGTCTGGCAAAGTACACATCTACATTTTCTTTGAACACTACCGTAATTACAGAGAGCCCAAATCTTGAAATACTTCTTGTTTCCTGAATATCGGGGACATTGGCAATACTCTGTTCTATGGGAAAGGTAACTAACTGTTCCACTTCCTGTCCCGCCAATGTAGGACATACGGTAATGATCTGCACCTGGTTGTTGGTGATATCCGGCACAGCATCTATTGGTAATCTGGTAGCACTCCACGTTCCCCAGATAATCAGTACCAGAGTCATCAATCCAATGATAACCTTGTTTTTGATACTGAATTTTATGATTTTATCTAACACGATTTATATTTAATTTTTATTGAAAGTGAATGCATACAGCACTGGAATACTGCAGCAAAAATATCCTGAAAACCTCTGCAATGGTATTGCAAAGTTTCAAGCACCGTTAAGTATCAGAAAGCAAAACTTTCTAAAGGTCAATAAAAATTAAATTTTAGGAGGCTGCCAGATAGGATCATAAATCTGGTAAGCAAAGTCGTTTTTGTGGAATAAGATCTTCTTTGAAAAGTAAGCAGGAATCTGCTCGGGAATCTCCAATAAAGGATCCATCTTAAATGCTGAAACTGTTATCTGACAACAGCTGCAAGCACACAGTGGAGAACAAACATCTCCTTTTTCTGTAGAATGAACGCCATGAATACTTAATGAGATCTTATTCTCTACCGAATTCTGTGGATGAGACACATCAGCACATGGCATCAATGAGAGTGCCATGAAGTAAATCGCCAGTATCCATCTTAAGAGGTTCATTGTTACAAAGGTAGAGATTTTTTCTAAAATGGAGTAAAGCTTTGATCGTTTACGATCTCATTCTTCCTATCAAAACAAATAAAATACCATTTTCACTATTATTTTTTAGCTTTGTATTTTGTATTTTGTATTTCGTAAAGCTATAAGCTCCAATCCCCATATCAATCTGAATGAAATTGTTTGTATCAAAATTATTGTTCACAGCCTGTCTTTGTTTTATCATATTATCCTGTGAAAAGAAAGAAGAACTGGCCAAAGATATTTCAATTACAACCTCCAACAGAAATCTGTCAACCATCAAAGGCACAAATATTTACAACACCATAATGTATACAGAACCAGATGTTTCAGATACTTTACGATTCAAACTTACTGATCAGGACTGGGATTTTTTACAAAAGAGCTTTGATAAGAATGAAATCTACCTGATCAACAACAACACAAAGATTGGAGAAAGAGTACATTCTATTTACCAATCAGATAAGATTAAAATAAAGACCAATAAAAGGCTATTATCTGTAGAATATCGATATTTTCTTGATGAAAAGGAAGTATTTGACAGTTTGAAAAGTAAAAAATTTGAAAAGTTTATGAAAACTTTTGATTCCCTGGTATACTTCAGGTCTGAAAAAGCCACTGCAAAAAACAGTGGCTCAAAAATGTAATTAATATAATCTTTCTACTGAGAGATATATTTCCCGGGTATCGTCCGCAGTTGAAGCGGTATTTTTATTATCCACAATCGGGAAATAATAGATACGATACCATTTATCATCTAATGAAAGGTCTACTGTAAGTACTTCCTGATTGGCATTGGCTCCGTAGCCTGAAGTTCTTGGTGTAGAGATCCCCGCCATATCATTAAATCCTAAATTGTAATAAATTCCATTATCAAGCTCTACATAGGCAGAAGGAGAAAGAGAGGTTCCTGATCCTGTAGGAGTACTTGGTGCAAGCAGATAGTTTCCGGCATTGAAGCGGTCTACTGTAGACAGAGCACTAAACCATATTTTGACAGGTAATGATGAGGTATTTACTAATCTTGGATACATGGTTACATTTCCATTTCCCACACTCGATCCGGGATTGAAATACGCATCCAGTCTCAGCTTACCTCCCAGTACAGGAAGATCTAAGGCATAGGCACTCAGCCATACGCCGGCAGGAGCTGCGGGAATACTGGCTTTATAGTATAGCATCTCACCAAGCACCAGACCGTCTCCCGCCCCAACGACAGCATTACAGGTATCTCCTCCAATGCTCAAAGGAAAGGTAGTGGTAACAGGGCTGGTTACTGTAGGAGTTCCGGATATGGTATAACTAAGCGTTCCGGCCCCCGAATTGAAAGACCCTGCGGATAATGTGGCCGTAAGACCGTTTACAGGACCTATTGTCTGTGCCGGATATATTCCGCCATTTCCCCCTGTGTAAGGAACATTCATTGTACCAACATAGGGAACTCCTGCTGTATAGGTCCCTGGTGAAAGTGCGACGCCGTTACAGGTAATGTTTCCAACCGTTCCGGGAGTCAGTGTTCCGTTATTAAATGTTCTCCACTCTGTTCCATTCCAGAAAACATAGCCATTGTAGGTAAGCCCTGCGGTTCCTGTGTTATAAACCAGCAGTCCTACGGCCGGGGACGGTATTGTCGCCTGGTCTGTCTGGGAGGTGAGAGCCGCTTTTGGGCCTAAAAATCCTTTTTTACTGCCTGCCGCCAATCCATCTACATTAATATCAAGCATTGCAGAAGCATTGGGCGTACTGGTACCGATTCCCAGACTTCCGGTTGAAGTAACGATCAGGTCATTACTTTGCTGCGCTATTGTCGGAACTCCGGTTGAGGGATTATCTCTTGCCCCATCTACATGGAAGATTCCCTGAGGGTTTGTAGTGTTGATACCCACCTGAGAATACATGGAAACACAAGAAATACCTGTGATCAATAACATCATTTTTTTCATAATAATTGTTTTTTTAATGGAATTAAAAAAGAAAGAGGTTTTAAAGGGATTCCTCTTTCATAATTTTCATCAGTTTTGTTTTTATTCTTATTACTGTTAAATCATTATTTGCTTTTCATATCCATTTTTTTCTATAATTTTGATGTTTAAAAATTTCTCTGTTCTTAGTCTAATAAAATAAAAACCAAGCTCTTAAAATCAGAAAAAACTGAACTAAAAAAAGAGAAATATCAGGACAGAATGTTTGATAAAAAATGGTTTCACAAAATTATTTTTGTTTTTGAATCAAAAAATAACACCATCAGTGATAATCGTAAAAATGACTTAAAGATAACCAACCAACTAATACCCAAAGCTTTACAAAAGTCATTTACTGAAAATCATTTTACCTGTCCTGAAACCCAAATGATTTAATTGAAGAATGAATACCAAGAGTGAACAAATAGAAAGATTAAAATATAAACTTATAGACAGATACGTAATTCTCATTATTTCAATTATGGGAATCTATGCGTTTATCTTTACTTTTTATATCCATGATAAGGTAATGCCCTGGTATCTTGCCGGAGGAATTCTTTTTATGGGATACAGCTATTTGCTGATGCGAAAAAGATATTCCATCACAACTATTGTTCATTTGTACCTTATTTTTGCTCCATTGTATAGTTTTTATGTGGTACTTGCCTTTTGGGATAATTCTGTGGCAAGCTTCTGCTGGTTCCTGGCCATTCCTCTGGGGGCCTATATCTTTTTTACCAAACGGGAGGTCATCGCTTATTTCCTCTATACATTATTCCTTATCCTTATGGGATATATCATCGCGAACAATTTTTCTTTTCATTTTCCAAAACACTCCCAGAAGGAAGTTTTATTTACAGATACTATTCTGATTATTTCAAATGTACTGGTTGTAACACTGCTTATCTTTTATAAGGATAAAATCAGAAAAGTTGAAATACTCTCCCATTTTGAGCAATCCCTTAAGGTCCAAAAAGAGGAAAAAAATAATTCTCCGGAGATGACCGAAAACAGTGATGTGGATACAGAAAATCTGGAGCAGCTTTTCTCAAAAATTGAAGCCTGTATGACTGATGACCTGAAGTTTAAGGATGTCAGATTCAATCTTCCGGCTTTAAGTGTCGCCCTGAACATCAACAGTACATATATCTCTAAAGCAATACGGCATAAAGGCTACCCGAACTTCAACAGCTATCTGAACACACATAGAATCAATTATGTAAAAAAACTGTTTACGGAAGTTGATTTTCAAAAAGCGACTCTGATGTATGTGTATACTGAAGCAGGATTTTCTAACCAGTCTACCTTCAACCGGGTTTTCAAACAAATTGAAGGAATAACCCCTTCGGAATATTTCCAGAAAAACCTGAAGAATAACACTGAAAATACAGAGTAGAATATTCTTTTGATCTACTTTCTTCCTGGGCTCCACAACACAAAAAAGCCACTGCAAAAAGCAATGGCTCAAAAAATCAAATCTAATTATAAGTAGGTCCTCTTATAAGTTTGGGTTATTCTCAGCTTCTCTTTGCGGAATGCTGAACAAATAATAGTTGCTGTTGGGTGTGAAAGTCGTTTTATCCGGGAAATCAAGAACAGAATGTCCTTTACCGTCTACTGTTTTCACGGTACCATCCGGTGTAGTCACCTGAACTTTTATCGGTTTACCGTCAGCATCTACAAATGGTTTTCTTACTACTGTGCCCTGTGTTCTGATAATATCCGACAGGGAGAATCCTTCTCCAAATAATTCTTTTCTTCTTTCGATCAGAACTGCGGCTATCACATTATTTTGAGTTACCGAACCATTATAAATATTGGCATTTCTTGCTGATTTTAATTGATTCAGAACGGCTACAGCCTGAGACACATTTCCGTTTCTGGCTTCCGCTTCCGCTTCAATCAGATACATTTCCGCAGCTCTCATGTAAACAATATCAGCAATAAGGGTTGGCTTAAATTTAAACTTAGCATACCTCAGCAATCCTTCTCTTCCTTTCTGTCCGTCCCATGAAAACAACTGGGATCTGATATCATTAGCATCGAAAAGATCTTTAAAATAAGGGTCTGCCATAAAGCTGTAATAATAACTTCCTGATGACGATACATCAAGATAATGGAAGGCATAACTTGCATCAGATTGTTCCTGGGTCTGTCCATGTCCCCAGATCCATTCTGCATTATTGATGTCATTGAAACCGTCTTTATATTTTTCCGGTGCCATCAAAGGAAAACCTTCTCTTGCAATTTTTGCTGATGCTGAAGCTTTGCTCCATTCACCGGTATTCAGGTAAGTTCTTGCTAAAAGTCCGTTCACAACAGAACGGTTGATCTTATCCTTATTGTTCCTCGTATAATTTTTCAACAGATTATCGGCATCGATAAGATCACTTTTAATCAAAGTATAAATTTCTTCAAGACTTGCTCTTTTCTTTCCTACCGTACTTGTTGTAGAAGGTTCAGTATAAATGGGAGCCGTCAATGCTGATTTGTCCTTCAGATAACTGAACTGATAAAAGCTTGCCAGATTCAGATAACAGAAAGCACGTAATGCTTTTGCCTGTCCTTTTACCTGATCTTTTTTCTCCTGACTTCCTTCTGTTCCATCAATTCTTGTAATCACATTATTCATATTATTGATGGTAGAATACAACATGGTCCAGATAAATAGCGGCCGGCTTGCTGTACTGTTTACCATTTCGGTAAAGGCATAGGTAGAAGCAAAACCATATTTATTGGTCAATACAGCCACATCACTTCCCATCGCATCACTCGCTCTTAAAACGGTAGAGTAACCAATATTGGCATAGGTTGTTCCGTCATTATTAAATTTTGCCCAGGTACCGTTTACCACTGTTTCGGCACTTTCTGCTGTTTTGAAAACTTCTACGCTGCTGGCCTGATCAGTCGGAGCAGTATCCAGCTCACTTTCACAGCTTGTCAACGACACAAATCCGATGAGTGCAAATGATATATATATTAATTTTTTCATTGTTTCAATTTTAAAGATTAAAGGGTTGCCTGAAGGCCAAAAGTGATTGTTCTCATGGCAGGATATCTGTAATACGTTGTTCCATCCAAAGCCTGCTCAGGATCCATTCCTTTATGTTTATAGAAAGTCAGAAGATTTTCTGCCTGAATATAAATTCTGAATTTTTTAAGTCCTATTTTCTCAAAATAATCTTCGGGAAGTGTATATCCTATGCTTACATTTTTAAGCCTCGCATATGTTCCGGAATACAGGAATCTTGAAGAAGTTGAGGTCCAGTTATTCGTTGTTGTACTCAATCCCGGAACATCCGTATTAGGATTATCCGGTGTCCATCTGTTCAGCATTTCTGTGCTCCATGCACGTCCTCCTGCACTTCCGTTATGCATGATGGAAGTGTAATCGGTATCCAGAATTTTACCTCCGATTTTGAATGTCAGTAATCCTGAAAAATCAAAGTTCTTATAATTGATACTGGTGCTGATTCCCCCTGTCAGTTTAGGCAACGCAGAACCTTGTAATAATTTTGTCGCTTTTGAATATTCTGAAGTAGTTCCTTCCACTGAATTTCCGTTGGTATCGGTAGTCACTGTTTTCCACAATGGCTTTCCATTGCTCGGATCTACCCCTGCCCATTCCGGAATGAAAAAATCATATACAGAGCCTCCTACTGTTAACAACTTCGTTCCCACGACAAGAGAACCGCCGGGTAATTTGGTTACTTTGTTGTTTAAAGTACTCAGGTTAACATCTACATTCCATTGAAAGTCTTCAGTCTTAACAGGTGTTGTGAATAATGAAAATTCAAACCCTGTATTCTGAATGGTTCCGATATTGGCTGGATAATCACTGATTCCCAATGATGGGGCAACCGGCATATTAAACAGAAGATCCTGACTTTTTCTTTTGAAATATTCGATATTTCCTTTAATTCTGTTATTCAGAACAGCGAACTCCAATCCTACATTTAAGTTAAGGTTGGTTTCCCACTTTACATTATTGGTTGATGTTTTTTCCAGTGTTGTTCCCGGCTCTCCACCAAGACTGATAAACCTGTACAATTCCTGATAAGCGTAATAAAGAGGCTGTCCGTTGGGTCTAAGTAATTTATCATTCCCCTGCCCTCCATAACTGGCACGCAATGTCAATTGATTGAAGACATTCAGATCTTTTACAAATTCTTCATTTGAAATCTTCCATGAACCTCCTACTGACCAGAATCTTCCCCATCTGTTATCTTTCGCAAATCTTGAAGAGCTGTCTGCTCTTCCTGATGCGGATAGGAAATACGTATTGTTATAATCATACTCTACTTTTCCAAGGAAACTCAATAAACTTAATTTATTGCTGTTTCCACTGAAGCTTCCTAATAACGAAGCAGCGTCCGGCTCATAATAATACGGCAGAGAGAACTGACTTCTTGTTCCGGAAATCGTCTGATAATCGTATTTATAGAATTCGTGTCCTGCCAATGCGTTGACATGGTGTTTTCCAAACTTTTTGTCATACGTCAGAATATTACTGGTTGTATAAGAAAGTGTTCTGGTATTGGTTTTCGTCACCGATCCTCCAATTTCAGCACCTTGTCCCAGCAATGGATTTGAATAATAATGTCCGTTATAATTCACCAAATCAACAGAGAAACTTGTCTTGAATTTCAACTCTGGCAAGAAAGTGAATTCCATAAATCCTTTTCCTGAAAAGTTATCTTCTTTATTTTCGTTTTTATCCAATGGCAGGGTTGCTGCTGCATTCTGATTCTGAAGGGCATTGGTAGGTCTGTATTTTCCAAAATCGTAGATCGGGTTTCCATCCGCACCCAAAATGTAAGATCCGTCTGCATTTCTTTCATAATACGGATAGAATGAAGGAATAAATCTTGCAGCATTAATAATATTGCTGGCCTTGGAATCTGAAGAAGTAGGTGCCTGCTGAACGCTGTTTGTATAGTTTAAGTTCACCCCAACATTCAGCCATTTTTTCACTTCAGAATTAATCTTCAATCGCGTATTGTATCTTTTATAGCCTGATTCAATTGCCATCCCCTTATCATCCAGATAACCCAATGAAAAGAAATAATTACTTTTCTCACTTCCGCCGCTCATATCAAGATCTACCTGGTTTCTCGAAGCAACTCTCTGTAAGATATCTCTCCAGTCATCATTCCAAAGTGGGGATGCACCAGGTAATAATTTCCCATCGGTGCCTACCGGTTTTGGATATCCAGTTCCATATGGATTGATCCCCAATGTAGGAACAAGATTGTCTGTTGCCATCTGTGCAGCCTGCTGAGAAGACACTTTACCAGACTGATATCCGTTTCTCAGGGCCTCCCAATATAATTGAAAGTATTGGTCTGTATTAACCTGTTCATAATCTTTTACAGCTCTTCCGGAGAATCCCTGACTGATATTAAAATTAACTTTTGCTTCTCCTTTCTTACCTGATTTTGTGGTAATGATGATGATCCCGTTCGCTCCTCTGGACCCATACAGTGCACTCGCTGTAGCATCTTTCAGAACACTGATGGATTCAATATCACTAGGGCTTATAGAGTTTAGATTTCCGTCAAAAGGAATTCCGTCTACTACGTATAAAGGATCACTGGATGCACTGATTGAGCCAATTCCTCTGATTCGGATCGTAGAAACAGCGCCTGGCTGCCCTGATGCGCTGGTTGTCTGAATCCCTGCAACCTGTCCTTCCAATGCTTTGGTAATATTCGTTACAGGTCTGTTATTAATTTTATCACTTGAAATCGTCGCTACAGAACCTGTATAGCTGTTTCTTTTAGCTTTTCCGTAAGCTACCACCACTACTTCATCAATCTCCTTTTCATGAAGGCTATCTTTTTTAGGCTTGGAATTCTGTGCATTCACATTGGCCACTCCGAGAAAAAAAGCAGCAACCGGAGGTATCCAAGCCTTAGAATTGAATAAATTTTTGCTAATCATAATCAATTTTATTTATCATATATTAAAATTTAGCCCTTTGCAGAAAAGTCAGCAAAGGGCATCGATAAATACGATAAACCAAATGCTTATTTTTCCTTAAAAGGCTGAACGTAACACCTTGCCCTAGGGGTAGGTTGTCAAGATTTCACAGGGTCAGTTCCCTCCATCTTTCTTTATAAGCCGATCGAAATATGCTTGCAAAGCTATAAACTTTTAGTCTATAAAACAAGTAGACTTATTGTTTTTTCATGATAATTTTTCAAAAATTAACATAAGTTTTTATTAAAAGCCATTACAAAAAGGAGTTACAGTGATTATCATTTTCACAAACATGATAAATATCATTATTAATAATTCAATGAAGAAAAGCAGTGAATTGGCAGAAGTTTTTAATTTTTAATTGAAAAAACTTTTTAATTTTATAGAATGAAAGTTTTGATTATAAATGGACCTAACCTAAATCTTTTAGGTACCCGCGAACCTGAAATCTATGGAACTGTTTCTATGGAAACTTATTTGGACAACTTAAGATCTGAGTTTCACGTTCATGAATTAAGTTATTACCAATCCAATATTGAAGGAGAGCTTATCAACAGGCTTCAACAAGATGATTTTGATGCATTGGTAATCAATCCGGGTGCTTTCACCCATTATTCTTAT
>JASLCD010000446.1 GCA_030146295.1 Chryseobacterium sp. | reverse complement strand
AGTACAAGATTGATTGAACGCCAAGGCAGAAATTAATAATACCGATGAAATATTCTTCATAAATATAGTTGTTATTAAAGCATAAAGATATTAAAAACTTGTATCATAGAATATATTTTGGAAAATCTATTTACAGAACCCACTCAGCAGGTCTTTTTAAATGTATAAATGAATTGTATACAGCATATGGACCCATTTTGAAAATCTGTAGAGCATACTATTGCAGTATTTTTAAATGTAATGTAATATTTTTTATAAATTAGTTGTCATTTAATTAAAGAAATCAAGAAAAATAATCGACAAAAGAAATAAGCATGAAAACAAGGACTTTATTTATTTTTTCAGCCTTAGCGGCATTAGCCTCATGTAATGATAAACATGAGAACAGAAACAGAGAAGGAGACAGAAGTAATTGGGTAGAGAAAGTAGTGAGCAAAGAAAGCGGCCCGATACAGCATAAAGAATTTAACGGAGATTTTGATGAAATTCAGGTTTCTCAGGCAATAGAAGCTGAGATCATTAAATCTGAAACAGAAAAAGTGGAAATTTCTGCCCCTCAAAGTATCATCAACGAAATTCTTGTAGATAATGAAGGCGGAAAGCTGCATATTCATTATAAGCCGGGAATCAGAGTGATGAATATCAGTAAAGTAACGGCAAAGATCTATGCCAAAGACTTTAAGAAGCTTCTTGCCGATTCAGCAGCGAGAATTATCATAAAAGATAAATTTACTCAGGAAAAAACAGATATAGAAGCATCAAGTGCCGGAAGTATTTCCGGAGATCTGGAAGCTAATGATATGGATATTAATATAAGCAGCAGCAGCAGCTATGATGGTAAGATATGGGCCGTCAACCTTGATGTTGAATCTTCATCAGGATCTACTCTTGATCTTTCAGGAAAAGCGAAAAAGGTAGATGTGAGTGCTTCTTCAGGCAGCAGTGTTTCAGCCAAAGGGGTTATTGCGGATGATGTGGAGGCAGATGCATCCAGTGGTGCAAGTGTTCATATCAGTGCTGTTTCCAGTGTGAAAGCAAGTGCATCATCAGGTGGAAGTGTGGATATCTCTAAAAAAGGAGAGCTCAAGAATGTGAGCAAAGAAGAGAGCAGTGGCGGAAGTGTCAATATCCAATAAATCAATCCTGGGATTCTTCCTCATCTTCTTCATCGGTGGATGAGGAACCTTCCCAGTTTTTATTATCAAAATTAAGATTATCATATGCCAACAATTCCTCCTCTCGCTGGAGGATTTCTTTTGTGGTAAATAAGGTAATGTCATCATTATTCTCTTTCATTTTTGCCAGTTTTCTTACCGATGCTTTGTCAATAGCCATAAACCTTTGTCCGAGACGTCTTGCTGCATATTTTCTCATTCCTGTTTCATGAAGTACATCTACAGCCATATCAACTGCTGTTCCTAGTGTTTCACGGTAAATATGATTGACTCCGTTGTTGAGATAATCATAAGCATCAATTCTGTTTTTAGCTCTTACGAAAATTTTCACATCAGGATAATGTTCACGGACAAGTTCTGCAATGAATTTATTATCATCCGGATCATCCAAACATAAAACCAGAATTTCAGCATCTTCAATTCCTGCGGCCCTCAAAATAGGAATCCTTGTTGCATCCCCATAATATACTTTAAAACCATAGCTTCTGAGCAGTTTCACACGATCAGAATCACGATCCAGGACAGTGGCAGATATTTTATTGGCCTTTAAAAGGCGCCCCACCGTACTTCCGAAATGTCCGAAACCTACGATGATAATCTTCTTTTGAATAACATCACTGTCAAGAATATTAAAATCATGCTCTTCTTCAGGAGTTTCCCGGATAAATTTAGGAGTAATAAACTTGTCGTTGATGATCAGGAGAATAGGAGTGATACACATTGTAATGGCTGTTACAGCCATCATCTGTGCATTCATCTCAGGACTCAACAGATAAAGGTCTGATGAATAGTTGAGCAGTACAAATGCAAATTCTCCTACCTGAGAAAGGGCAAATGCATAAAAAAGACTTTGAGGAGTATCTATTCTGAAGAATTTTCCAATAGTATATAAAACCATAAACTTTACTGCCAGTACGGCAAAAACGGTACTGAAGATAAATAAAGGATCTTTCTGAATAATATTAAAGTTGATAGTAGAACCTACACTGACGAAAAAAACAGCCAATAACAGTCCCTTGAAAGGATCGATCTGTGCTTCCAGCTCATGACGGAATTCGCTGTTGGCAAGCATTACCCCCGCAAGGAAAGCTCCCAGTGCAGGAGAGAGACCGATAACCACCATCAGCTCAGAAACTCCGATAACCAGAAATAAGGAAGAAGCAGTCAAGAGCTCTGTCATTCCCGATTTTGAGACATAGCGTAAAAAAGGAACAAATACATATCTGCCGAGTAAGATCAACAAAACGACTCCGAAAATTACAGTCCCGGCCTGAAGCCATTCTGGTAGTTTCTGAATCAGAATCTGAATTTCATTGTCATGATGCTTGGCTTTATAATTGGCAACAAGAGGAAGTATAGCCAAAATAGGGATCACAGAAATATCCTGAAACAGCAGGGTAGAGAAGGAGGCTTCCCCAGCTGTAGTTTTAAGATTATTCTTTTCCTGTAATGTCTGCAGTACAATTGCCGTAGAGGATAATGCAAAACACATAGCAATGGTAATAGCCTTATCTATTCTCCAGCCTACACTCGTGAATACCAGAAAAAGCAATATAATGGTGAGCGCCATCTGAGAAAGTCCCAGGCCCATTATTTTTTTTCGCATTTCCCAGAATTTCCGGGGCTCCAGCTCCAGCCCTACAAGGAATAGCAGCATGATGACCCCAAACTCACTGGCGTGCATAATATCATTTACATTATTTCCTGTGAGTTTAAGGGCGTAAGGTCCTATAATAATTCCTCCTAAAATATAACCGATCACAGAACTCAACCCTAATTTCCTGGCCAATGGAACCATAATAATGGCTACACCCAGAAAAATTAATGTGTTCATCGCTAAGCTGGATTCCATATGCTATTGATTGAGAAGTTCGGTAAATTCTTTTTTATGTAAGATAATTTCTTTTTTAGATAGCTTATTAGCTTCGTATACGATCTTAATATGCTTGATATCTGCTTTGAAAACCTTTAATGAAACAATCAGCCCGCTGATCAGCTCATCGATTGTATATTGGTAAGTACCGGTTTTAGTGAAAGATCTTTCTTTTCCACCGGTTGTTATGAGGATATAGACTTCTTTTCCTTCCAGCGGATTATACTCACCTTCTTTCAGCCAGTCTCTGTCGAAAACTTCATCAATCCATAATCTGAGAAGAGGGGGCATACCAAACCATATCAGGGGAAACTGGAAAATAAAACGTTCATAGCTTTTAAGGCGTTTTCTTTCTCTGAAAGCGGCAATATGAAAGTCAGGATATTCTTCGTAAAGATCTCTTAGGGTATAATGCTGGTGTCGAACGTAGAAATTGATGAGCTCTACATTCGAATTGGAGTGCTCCAGGTAAGGGTGTGCAAATACTACCAGCGTCTTCTTCATACTCCTGTTTTCAGTAAATATAGTGAAAAATATTGAATAAAAGATGATTTTTTGATGCTTTTGTTAACTTTTTAATATTAAAAGTTGAATTTATTGTTAATATTAAATCAATAAAGCACTTTTTTTTAGCATTTATATAAAATTTTTAAAACAAAATTAGTTATCCTTCAAGGTATGTTGAAGAAAAGTTTCTGTTTAAAATGCAGGATATTGAAAATACTTGTCTGGCTTTAGCTAAGCTTTATCGATCGTTTTTCTGAAGGCAAAAAAATGATATATCAGTGCTATAATATAAAGCAGACATGGACTGTTAATGATCAGCAACAGCGAAGTATCACTGTCCGGGCCATTTTGTACTAAGATATAACAAAGCAAAGCCAAAGGCAATGCAATGAAAGAAGCAAGGCTTAAAACCAGGTTCGTTCTTACTATAGGAAGTAGGTTGAGAAATGCAGTAGCTGAAAGAACCAAACAGGTGAGTAAAATAAAGATAACCACGAGTGCCAGAAGTGCTCTTGCCTGATTGGCCTCGAACCCTTCGTGAATGCCGAAAGCCAATAAAAAAATCAAAATGGATAAGCCTAAAGAAAACAGAAATGAGTAAAAAAGCCGTGTCAGGATTTCTTTTTTCATTTTTTAGTTTTAATATAATGGTTCTTTAATCTATAAAATTTTACCAGCCTCCGGATGCACCGCCGCCGCCAAAACTTCCGCCACCGCCGAAGCCTCCAAATCCGCCGCCACCGCCGCCGGAACTTCCACCGCCAAATCCGCCGCCTCCAAAACCACCAGGGAATGGGAAGAAACCTCCGGGGTAATTTCTGCGTCCTCTTCTTGTAAGAATTACATCATCATCGTCGTCATTATTTCCACCACGTCCGCCTCCTCTGTTACCGAAAAGTATGGCAATAATGATGAAAATAATAAAAGCAATGATAAGAACTTTAAAAGCACTCCCATTACCGGAAGGTGCTGTGGTCTCCACAGGTTTGAATTTTCCCTGAACAGCCTCCATAATGGCTGAGGTTCCACCATTGATCCCATCATACCAAAGCCCTTTCTTGAAGTTGGGGGTAACAATATAATCTAAGATCTGTCCCGCTACTGAAGCAGTAAGGTATTGTTCTACAGCACGTCCCTGCTGGATAGACATGGTTCTGTCTTCTGTAGCGATAAGAAAAACAACTCCGTTATCTACTCCTTTTTTCCCAATTTTCCATTTCTGCCCGAACATGGTCGCGAGAAAGTTGACATCCTCTCCTTTGGTAGAACGAATGATTACTACTTCAATTTCTGTTGAGGTAGTATCTGCAAATTTGATCAGCTTATTATTCAGGGCATCTTTTTCCTGTTGAGAAAGCAGATTGGCTTCATCAAAAACAGGATAAAGAACAGCTGGCTTTTCGGGAATAGTATACTGTGCTGATACAAAAGTGTAAAAGCAAAGCAATAAAAATGAAAATACTATTTTAAGAGAACGTAATTTCATTCGAGAGTTGGTTTGGATTTTCTCCCTCTACAGGAAAATGTTTTTTGAGTTCAAGTCCTGTTTCCAGGATGGCACTTTTCAATGCCTGGTAATAATGTCCTTTGGCAAATTCAGCAGTGATATAGTCGTGAAGATGATCCCAGTAAGATTGTTTTACCTTTTCATGAATTCCGATATCTCCAATAATAGTAAGATATTTCTGCTCGAAATTGACATGGAAAAGAACAGCATTCCTTTCAGCGGTTTTGTCCATATCGAGTTTTTTGAAAACCTCAAATGCTGTCTTGGCATCGCGGTTATCTGTATTGGAATCAATATGTACCCTGATCTCTCCCGTAGAATGATCTTCCGCAGACTGAATCGCTT
>JASLCD010000445.1 GCA_030146295.1 Chryseobacterium sp. | reverse complement strand
GCTTTTTTCTTTGAATTTTCCATGATGGTGCAAAATTAATCAAATCTTAAAAATAATGGTTCTAAATTTCAATGTATTAAAGAAGTATAACATTAATAATATACTTACTTTACTTTTTAGTGCTTACAGCAGCTATTCAACAGAAAAAAGCCTGTTCCAAATTTTTTCTTTGAAACAGGCTTGTCTAATCAATGAGAAATCAATCTATTTAATTAGAGTTCAACTTTGTATATATCATTCGGTTTGTAATAATACATTTGATCAGACAGTTTTGTTTTACGGTTACTTTTACCACATTTGTGTATTGATAGCCGGTGGCATTTCCGTTGAGTACAGACCGTACTCCGCGACGATAGTAAGTAGTCTGTGTAATGGGTGGTGCATCATATGTAACAGATGCTGCATTGGTAATATTCGCGAATGATATATTATCTGCTGAACTTTGCCATTGATATTCTGCAGACCCACTTACCTGTGCCCCTGTTATCTGAGTAAATGCCGCAGGATCATTACTGATATCCATACACACGGTCTGGTCCGCTGCAATAGCTCCGGGATCATTTACGGCATTTACAAAAAGCCTCCCCACAGTGGAAATTGCCTGGAAGGAACATGTGTGAAAGCTGGAGTTGGCCACCACACGGTATTGGTTATTGTTAAATCCTACAGGAACATTGGTAATAGTAAGAGTGGATGTGGTGACGTTACTGTAGTTGGTGCTATTTGTCAGATTGGTCCAGATGCTTCCGTTAAGAACCTGCCATTGGTAAGTAATAGCATCCGGAGTTTCATCTGTAGGAGTATTATTGATTACCGCAGTCATTGTAGTGGAACCTCCGGCAGCCACAGTTTTATCAGAAGGCTGAGAAAGGTAAGTCATAGGAGCCAGATAATACTCAGAAAGGATATTATACACCCTCATCTGGCTGAATGAGAAACCAACCCCTATAGCCTCTCCAAAATCCAGCCTTACTTCATCCCATGCTGCTGTAGGAATTACTTTAATGATCCTGCGTCCCTGATTATCACCAAAATCAAAGAAAAAATGTCCATTAATACCTGTACGGTAGACTTCCTGTCCATTGTTATAGAAAACAAAATTTCCCCCATTAAAACTGGGATTAAAATTGAATCCGTCTGAAGCAAAGTCAATATATACCGGTTTATTAGCCTGAAAATCGGCGCCACTAGTTCCTACTCCTACATACATACTGCAAAAAAGACCCGCGCCTGTACCTGGTTTCAAAGAGGCAAATGAGTTAACATCCGTATCTGTCATATTATTAGGATTAGCAGCTTCTTTTCCCAATCTGAAACAAAGAAAGCCACCATCACTTGAACTTGAAGTATTGGTATCCAATAATCTTCCGCAGCCTCCATTAGGGAGTGTTACCATCTCTTGGGAGGTCATTTTACCTGATATAAAAAGACATGCTGCTATAAGCATATATCGCAATATTGAATTTGTTTTCATCATCAATCATTTTTAAAGTTAATTATACGTGGGATACTCATCCCTGAACAAGGATGATCATAATGACTGTATGTCTATTAAAATTATTTGATTACAAATACAATATTCACGAAAGAGCAGGCATTAGCCGATCCTATCACATCATAGCGAAGTATACCATTAACATCAATACTTACATTGCTTAACACCGTGCTATCAAAGTCAGTCACATAATAATACAGATCGGATGCATTGGCAAAGAAAGGAATCGCGCCCGGAGCTCCCGTACTTGAAACTTTTGGTGTAGAAAACTGGGCTTTATAAAGCTGGAATAAATCTTTCGTTCGCGCTGTTCCTAAAGTAGAAGTGTCAATACTGATAGAAGGCATATAGAAGAACTTAACAACATTCCCACTGATCGGAATCCAGTTTGGGCTGGCAGCTGTTCCAATATTCTGACTCAGCGCCTGCCTCTTGAGATCATAGACCAGCAAACCATTAGCCGGAGCAGCTATTGTTGACAGATCGGAAATTCTAGGGATCAGTACCCCTTTATTGGTACCGGTAACATCTAATGCAGAACTTTTATCAGGATTAGAGGTGCTAATCCCTATCTGTGCATAGAGAACACTGCCAGCACATAATGCTGCAGCAATGAATAATTTTTCGATTTTCATTTTTGTTTTGTTTTCAGTAAATATAAAATAATTAACTACATAAAACTCTTATTTTTTAATATTTTTTAAACAAAACAATATTTTTACAGGAAACTCATAAAAATCCTTTATTATTCAGCAATTGTACACAAACAAATTAATCTCCAAAATTTGAGTTATTAAACATAATTCTACTTTAAGGCAATTTCAAAAAAATTAAATTTCATTAAAAAATAGATACAAAAACAACATGAAAATTATGAATAAATAATTACCAATATAAAATGGGTAAAATAATCGGGGATATTTAAAATTTAATCTATCTTCCATCAAAAGCTCACACTATCACTGAAAACATTCTTCATCTGCTGTTAAACTGATTATCAATTCATAAAACAGGCAGAGGTATAAAAAAAGACCGTTTCTTTCGAAACGGTCTTTACTAATTTATTGTAGTACGTATTACTTTGAAGCAAGTTCTTCTTTTGTAGAAGTTGTTTTTCCGTGTACCTCTTCTTCTTTTCCTGTTTTAAGGAAGTCATAAGCAATTGCAGACGCAATAAAGATAGATGAATATGTACCGAATCCAATACCAATTAACATCGCAAACATGAACCCTCTTAAGTTATCACCACCGAAAATGAAGATCGCAAGGATAACCAGAATCGTAGTAAATGAGGTGTTGAATGTTCTACCCAATGTACTTGAGATAGAGTCATCAAACAGACCCGCTAATGTTAAAGATTTTTTCTCTCTCAGGTATTCTCTAATTCTGTCAAAGATAATTACCGTATCGTTGATTGAGTATCCTAACACAGTAAGGATTGCAGCAACGAAATCCTGGTTGATCTCCATGTTGAACGGCATAAACTTGTGAAGCAATGAATAAGCTCCCAAAATGATAACCGCATCGTGGAATAACGCTGCAACAGCACCAAGAGAGAACTGCCATTTTCTAAATCTCACCAAGATATAGATAAAGATACCCGCTAACGCTGCAACTACGGCAAGAATACCGTGAGTCTTGATATCGTCTGCAACAGTAGGTCCTACTTTCTCAGAAGAAATGATTCCTGAGTGATCTTTATCTGCAGATTTGAAATCTTTCAACGTCATGTTTGCAGGTAAGCTGGATTTTAATCCGTCATATAATTTCTGCTCAACAGTCTGGTCAGCTTTCAGAGATTCATCTTCGATAAGGTAATCTGTAGAGATTTTCAACTGCTTGTCATTACCAAAAGTTTTAGCTTCTACAGAAGAGTTTTTACCATCCTCAGTCTGGAACACTTTTACCAATTTAGCTTCAACATCTTCAGCATTTACCGCTTTATCGAATCGTACCACATAGTTTCTACCTCCTGTAAAGTCGATACCATATTTGAATCCGTGGATTGCAATAGATGCAATACAAACAATAGTTAAAACACCGGAAATGATGTAAGCATATTTTCTTTTTCCAATAAAATCGATCCAGGTATTTCTGAAAAGATTTTTGGTAGCACCTGTCCAAACTGAAAGGTGTTTTCCTTTATTCAATCTAGAGAAGATCATTACTCTTGAAATCAATACCGAAGTAAAGAATGTCATCAAGATACCGATTCCTAATGTTAATGCAAAACCTTTAATTGGCCCTGTTCCGAAAAGGAATAGTACACCTGCCGTCAATAAAGTCGTTAAGTGACCATCCACAATGGCATTTAATGCATGTTTGAAACCGTCTTTGTATGCTTCAAGAATACTTTTTCCTGCGAAAAGTTCTTCTTTAGTTCTTTCATAGATAATTACGTTCGTATCTACCGCCATGGCCATTGTAAGTACAATACCCGCGATACCAGGAAGCGTAAGGGTAGCATCTACGGAATCCATAATTCCGAAAATGTAGAATAGGTTGATCACCATTGCAATTACTGCATAAACACCAGCTCCACCGTAGTAGAAAATGATATAAGCAATAATCAATAAGAATGCGATACCGAATGACATCACCCCAGCATCAATAGATTCTTGTCCTAATGATGGACCTACAACAGTAGCCTGAACTACTTTTGCTCCTGCCGGCAATTTACCAGCTCCTAAAACGTCTACCAGTTCTTTAGCTTCTTCCTGAGAGAAGTTACCAGAGATCTGAGTTCTACCGTTTGGAATTGCATTAACAACGTTTGGTGCAGTATACACTCTACCGTCAAGCGTTACAGCAACTGGTTTACCAACGTTTTTCTCAGTTAATGTTTTCCAGTCTTTTGCCCCTTTGGAATCCATCTGCATGTCTACTACTACTCTGCTCAGCTCATCATAGCTGATGTTTGCAGTTTCAACAGCACCGTCTACCGGAGCTTTTTGGTTGATGTTACCTCTGATTGCATACAATACCAGACTTTCAGCATCTGTAGCTTCAGGTTTGTAACCCCACATGAACTGTGTATATTTAATGTTAGCCGGACGTAAAGACTGACCTACTTTGCTGTTTAAAATTTTGTTTACAACAGCAGTATCGGATAATTTTACGTTAGCAACACCGTTCGTTCTTAATTTGTCAAGCTGTAAAAGGTTCATGAAGTTCACATTCTTTGCCACTCCCATAGAATCTCCTTTCGCAGCAACCATAGTTGTCAAAGTCTGGAAATAAGGCGCAATTTCAGGAACCTGCTGTACTTCCCAGAACTGAAGTTTTGCAGAAGTCTGAAGCATTTTCTTCACTTTATCGATGTCCTTCATACCAGGCATTTCCACAGAAATTCTAGCTGTTCCAGGTACTCTCTGAACGTTTGGCTGCACCGCACCCATTTTATCAATTCTCGTTCTGATTACCTCGAAAGCTGTTCCTACAGATGCATCAATTTTTCTTTTAACAATGCTTTTCACCTGCTCATCAGGAGTGTTGTACTTCACCTCAGTAAGTGTAGTATTTCCGAAAATTTCCGGATCTGCCAACTTAAGGTTTGTCCCTTTAGTTTTGTTAACTAAATCGAATTGCTCGAAAAAGTTATCGATGTAAGCTTTTGTAGAATTCTTCTGTGCTTCATCAGTTTTGTTTAAAGCCTCGATAAGAACAGGGTTTGTAGAATAATTTGTTAAATCATTCACAAGATCTCTCTGGTTGATCTCCAAAAGAACGTTGATCCCTCCTTTCAAGTCAAGACCAAGTTTCATTTCCTTGTCTTTGGCTTTAGTGTAATAAAGTTTTGTGAATCCTAGATTCAAAGTATCCTTAGAAAGTCTAGCAATTTCTTTCTGATACTTCTCCGGATTGTCTCCTGCAATAGCAGTCGCCTGCTTTTCAATTTTGCTGGCGTACCATGTTGGTAATAGCTCGTTTAAGCAAATCAACCCTAGTACAATAGCGACAATTGTAATAAGTCCTTTTCCTTGCATTTTGTTATAACTACGTTAAATTAAGTCGGCAAATATAAT
>JASLCD010000385.1 GCA_030146295.1 Chryseobacterium sp. | reverse complement strand
GAAGCTTTAGGGATTGTAAGTGATGAAGAAAAGCAGTTCCAACTGGATTTTTAATGAAAAAGGTAACGAAGCTTTTACTGAATAAAATTCCACGTCCTATGCTTATTAAGATGAGTATCTGGGCAAGACCGCTTATTTATCAGTTTTTCAAAGGAAATCAGTTCTATGATCCTATTGATGGAAGATCTTATAGGAAATTCCTTCCGTATGGATATGGAAAGCAAAGGGAAAATGCTCTTTCTCCGGGGACTTTAAGCCTGGAGAGACACCGCCAGATGTGGTTGTATCTTCAGAATGAAACTGATTTTTTTATTAAAAATTATAAAGTTCTGCATATCGCCCCCGAGCAGGAATTTTTAAGGAAATTCAAGAGAATGAGCAACCTGAATTATATTTCAGCAGATCTCTATTCTCCCATTGTAGATGTGAAAGCAGATATCCTGGATTTGCCTTTTGAAAACGAAAGTTTTGATATTGTTTTCTGTAATCATGTTTTGGAACATATCGAAGATGATAGCAAAGCAATAAGTGAATTGTACAGGGTAATGAAGCCCGGCGGATGGGGCATTCTTCAGGTTCCGATGAAAAATTCTCTGGAAAAGACCTATGAAGACTTTACCATTAAAGATCCGAAAGAACGCCAGAAACACTTCGGACAATATGATCATGTCCGTTGGTATGGAATGGATTATTTTGACCGTTTAAGAAAAGCAGGTTTTGAAACAGAACCGAACTTCTATTCACAAAAATTTTCGGAAGAAGAAATTAAAAAATATGGATTGAGACATAATGAGATCTTACCCATAGTCTATAAAAAATAAAATAAAACCCGTTTTTCAGCTATTGAAGACGGGTTTTTTATTTTCTGTTACTCTTTTGTAAAAGGATAGGGTTTGTGATTTTCCAGAGTCAAAATATACGGTCCTTTTTGAAGCCTGCTTGTGTCAATTGATATGGTGATGTCATGGGTTGTGGTTTCAAATACCAGTTTCCCTGATAGATCATAAATCTTAAGCGGAAGTCCTCTCTCAATGTTTTCAAGATGTAAGGCCTCTTTTACAGGATTGGGATAGGCTTTAAACGTTTTTTTCGTGGCATCAGTTTCTTTAGTGCTTAGTTGTGCACTGTTGTTATAATATATTTTGTTTCCTGAAGGATCTGTGACAACCAGTGTCTTGAGATTGCCATTGGTTGTAATCTGATAGCTGTACACAGAAGCATAAGCTGCCAGCCCATAAATATCACAGTTTTTCTGATCATAGGCACGAACAGACCCTGCATTACCTCCGTTGTAAAACAAAAGGGTACAGGAGCTTGATGTTTTGATGAGATTATTAGTTCCGGGCATAATTCCGAAACTCATCATCGATGAATTGTAATATTTGGAATTAATTACATAGCTTGTACCTCCTGCTGAATTGAAGGTGGTGGCAGGAACTCCATTGTCGATTAAAGGGGTGTTGGTGGTCTGGCCGCCACTTGTTATCATCTTGGAAATATACCAGTTGTTGGCAAGCAGCTCAGAAGTTTGCTGGGCAGTCAATAAACTACCTGCTAAAAGGAATAATATTTTCTTCATGAGTTAAAAGTTTCCGGTAAAGATATAAAAAGAATCGATGAAAATTCAGAACAAAAAAACCGCCTCCACAGAGAAGACGGTTTCCATTTTTAAATATAGATAGAGTTTTATGCCTTTTTAATGTGATGAAGACACTGCTTTTAATCCCACAACAGAACCGATAAGCGTTACAATAAAGAAAACTCTCCAGAAACTTACAGGATCTTTAAAGAAGATAATTCCCATCAATGCAGTTCCTACCGCTCCAATTCCCGTCCACACCGCATATGCAGTACCAATAGGTAAGGTTTGAGTCGCTTTAATCAATAAAACCATACTGATTGTCATGGTTATCAGGAAACCTGCATACCACAGGTACATCTCAGTTCCTGATGTTTCTTTTGCCTTTCCCAAACATGATGCGAAGGCAACTTCAAATAATCCTGCGATAACTAATATTAACCAATTCATTTTTTAAATTTTTCTACTGCAAATTTCTGAATTTGACCGGAGAAAAAATTTTACAATTGTTAAAAAATGACAATTTGAGAAGGTATTAAAGAAATGACGATGCGAGCCGGAGGCGTGAAGAAGTAAGCAAAAGGATCGTTTTATCAATAGGGGCGGACTTTAGTCCGCTCTGAAGAATAAATCATCACTCTTTCGGCTTTAGCCCAAACATATAATAAGAGAATATAGAATTTTTTACTCCTTCAATTCTTACAAATTACTTTATTTCTGCGCGTATTCTGCTTAGACTTACCTGTGTAATCCCAAGATAAGACGCAATATAGCCAAGCTGAACCCTTTTAAGAAGATCAGGCTGATAAGTTATAATGTCTTTATAGCGCTCCAGAGAAGTTTTGAACTGTCTGGAAATAATCAGTTCTTCGGACTTTATCATCTCTGCTTCTGCCAGTTTTCGGCCCCAGTTGGCAATATGAATATCTTCATTGAACAGTTTTCTGAGGTTTTCTGTTTCCATTCTGTACAAATCACAGTCTTCCAGCAATTCGATGCTTTCATAGCCGGGTTTATCCTCCACATAGCTTTTCATAGAAAGGATACACTGTCCTTCACTTCCGAACCAGAAGGTAATATCATTATCAGCAGTTGAAGAATACGCTCGTGCGATCCCTTTACGGATAAAATAAAGATACGGGATCACTTTATCAGCTTCCATCAGGCAAAAACCTTTAGGATGAGAAACCTCGGTGATATATTCTTTTAATTTGTTTTTTGATATTTCAGGCAGGATGTAAATCTGATCAAGAATCTGGTCTATATTCATAAAGATGAATTCTAATATTCAAAAATATCAGTTTTAGATAATGCAATACAAAATTATCTGATATTTTTTTATGTACATAAAGAGTAATTTGATTTAATACGCTTTTAAACGTTCAAATTGCTACCCCTTTAAAGCAGGGGAATTCTCTGTCAGGAATTAAAATATCTGTGAAAATTTAGTAATAAATTCTTTATCTAGTCAGAGCATTTTTAAGAAGATAACTCTCTTTTTCTTTTAAATATTGAGATTAACGGTAAAGACCAATTTTGTTTTAGTAACTTTGCAGTTCGTAATATTATTTTTATGCACAAAGCTGGATTTGTAAATATAGTTGGAAAGCCCAACGCAGGGAAATCGACCTTACTCAACCAATTAATGGGGGAGAAGTTGGCGATTGTAACGCAGAAGGCTCAGACAACCCGTCACAGAATTTTTTGTATTTATAATGAAGAGGACATTCAGATCGTATTTTCTGATACTCCGGGAGTATTGGATCCTAAATACGGATTGCAGGAAAAGATGAT
>JASLCD010000131.1 GCA_030146295.1 Chryseobacterium sp. | reverse complement strand
TAGAATATATCCAGAGCAATTTCAGGCTTCAGCCAAGTTTGGAGGAAGTGGCAGAGAATATTCACTTAAGTCCGGCTCATTTTCAGAAAATCTTTACAGATTGGGCAGGAACAAGTCCGAAAAAGTTTTTGCAGTTCATCAGTCTTGAACATGCCAAAAACCTATTGAAGGAAGAAAGAGCAAGTTTGTTTGATACCGCTTATGAAACCGGATTCTCCAGTACCAGCAGGCTTCATGATCTGTTTGTAAAGGTAGAAGGAATGTCTCCGGCTGAATATAAAAATGGCGGAAAAAACCTTAATATTCATTACAGTTTTTCTGAAAGCCCTTTCGGAAATATCATAGTAGCTTCTACAGAAAAAGGAATCTGCTATATGGCTTTTGAAGATAATAAAGAAACAGCATTCGGGGAGCTGAAGCAAAAGTTCCCCAATGCTTCTTTTACTGAGCAGCAAGATCTTCTTCAAAAGAATGCATTGTCCATATTCGATAAAGACTGGACAAAACTCAATACCATAAAATTACATTTAAAAGGAACCGATTTTCAGCTGAAAGTATGGGAAAGCCTGTTGACAATTCCTATGGGAAAACTGTCTACTTATGGCAGCCTGGCTGAAAAAATAGGAAACCCTAAAGCATCCAGAGCGGTAGGAACAGCTATTGGAAGTAATCCTGTTGCATTTCTTATACCCTGTCACCGCGTTATTCAGTCTACCGGACATCTCGGCGGCTACCGATGGGGTATTGAAAGAAAACAACTGATGATGGGGTGGGAAGGATCACATATTTACTCGTAACGTATTTTACCCCAAAAGGTATAAAAGGGTTTTACACTCTAGTATTTAAAAATCTTTGATTTTTTCATGTTGATTGAAAAATGATGAATTTAAATTTTGGTTAAAGCCAATGGATTGAGTCATTTTTTATTAAACGGACTGAAGTCCGTTTCTATTCATTTAAAATTCGTGTGATTTTTGAAAATATTGGTGTAATTTGTGTTTAATTATTAGGATCATAACTACATTTTACCGTGTACTTTTTAGAAAATAATACATCAATAAAAAACTATGATGAGCCTCTTCGAAGAAATATCAGATTATCCACTCCATGTCCTTCCGCATGACGGAACCGTTCATTATTATGGAAAAGTCTTCTCAAAAGAAAAATCAGATTTTTATTATGAATATCTGCTCAACCAGATGCCATGGGAAAATGACGAGGCGTTAATCTTTGGAAAACTGATTCTAACCAAAAGAAAAGTGGCCTGGTTTGGAGAAAAAGCTTTCGAATACACCTATTCAAAGAGAACAAAATATGCCCAATTCTGGACGCCGGAATTATTGGAACTGAAAAAAAAATGTGAGGAGGTTTCAGGAGAAACCTACAATTCATGTCTGCTCAATTTATACCATGACGGAAGCGAAGGAATGGCTTACCATAGTGATGGTGAAACAGACCTGAAAAAACATGGTGCAATTGCTTCCCTTACCTTTGGAGCAGAACGAAAGTTTTTATTTAAACATAAAACAAGCAAAGAAAAGGTAGAAATATTTCTGGAAAACGGGAGCTTATTAATTATGAAAGGAACCACCCAGGACAACTGGCTTCACAGACTTCCTCCCACTACAAAAGTGAAAACTCCCAGAGTAAATCTTACCTTCAGAACCATTGAAGAATGATTTATTTTCAGGATTTAATCAATAGGAGTGGGCTTTAGCCCACTTGAACAAAAAATCAAATTCATTCGGCTTTAGCCAAAACCTAAAAAAATAAAAAGCTGTTCATCTGAACAGCTTTTTCAATTTATTTTAAAACCTCAGCTTCAATAGAGCTGTCATCATATACCTTAATAAATGCTTTGGTGTAATCCTCTTTGCTGGCAAAATTCGGATTATCCATAAACTTCTGTGGATTGATCGCAAAAAGCGGGAACCATGTACTGCTGATCTGAATCTGGATCTTGTGACCTTTCTTAAAAGTATGAACCACATCCTGAAGTCTGAAATTAACAGCTGTTTTCTGGTTAGGTACCAAAGCTTCTCCTTTTTCTTTTGTATTTCTGAATCTGGCAGGCATAATTTCACTTCTTACCATCTGATGGTAATTCCCATAGATAACGCCGTCTTTCTTTTCTGCAGGTTTGAAATCCTCAGGATAGACATCAATAAGTTTTACAGCAAAATCAGCATCTGTGGAAGTGGAGGCAATATTCAGTTTAGCCATGATCTCTCCGGCAAACGTAATATCATCAGTCAGTACATCTGTTGTGAAAGTTAAAACATCAGGTCTTCCCACTGCAAATCTCTGATCTTCCGACATGTAATTTTTTGGAGTGAAACCGTTGAAATCTTTTAAGTGATCTGAACTTAAGACAGGATTATCAGGATCACTGTAATATTCAGAGTATCCTTCTCCGGAAGTTTTTTTCAAGGTTTTATCCGCTAAATAAAAATTAACTTTCTGGGCATTTTTAGGCGGGTAAGAAGCAAACTCTTTCCATTCTTTAGCTCCGGTATCATACATCAGCGCTTCAGGAAGTCCGGCATCTTCTTTTGTGTTGCCTTTCAAATAATGATTGAAGAATTTTGTTTCAATATTTTTCTGATAGTACGTTGCAATACTGTCTCCAAAATAGGTTTCACTGTGGAAATGTTTTCCCTGCTCCTGAGACCAGCCTCCATGAGAGAAAGGTCCCATTACAATAGTATTTTTAGCCTTAGGGCTAGTTTTTTCAATCGTTTTATAAATATTCAGAGGGCCGGAAAGATCTTCTGCATCAAACCATCCGCCAACAGTCATTACAGCATGGTTGATATTTTTCAGGTGAGGAAGAAGACCCCTTTTTTGCCAGAACTCATCATAGTTGGTATGATTCATAATTTCTGTCATGAAGAAATTATTCTTATAATATTTTTCATATCCGTCTTTCAGGGTGCCCATGTCTCTGTAGAATTTTAATCCGTCTTCAGAAGTCTGCTTGATGAAAGAATCCATATACCAGGCCTGCTTCTCAGGTTGTGTTTTCTGAACTCCAAAGACAGGGAATGTTCTGAAATAGCCCAACATAAATCTTCCGTTGTGAAGAAAATCGTCATTCCAGAAATCTGAAATAGGTGCCTGAGGGGAAGAGGCCACCAAAGCAGGGTGTTGTGACAATGTTCCTACAGCAGTATAGAATCCCGGGTAAGATGTTCCAAACTGACCTGCTTTACCATTATTGTCTTTGATGTTTTTCAAAAGCCATTCTATAGTATCATAAGTGTCTGTACTTTCATCTACATCTTTTTTGGTTTTACGCTCTACCTGTGGGGTCATATTGGTAAAAGTACCTTCGCTCATATACCTTCCGCGTACATCCTGGTACACAAAAATATACTTGTCTTTCATAAGATAGGTATTGGGGCCTACCTTTGTTTTATATTCATTCTCTCCGTAGGGTGCAATGCTGTAGCAGGTTCTCTGCATCAGAAACGGATATTTGTTCTTGTTTGATATATCTTTCGGGATATACACAGCTGTGAAAAGCTTCACTCCATCACGCATCGGAATATAAAATTCTTTCTTGGTGAAATTGTCTTTAACGAAAGTATCTTTCTGTTCCGTCTTCTGAGCTTTTCCAAGAATGAAAAAAAGAATACATAATACTGAAATATGGATTTTCATAAAAAAAATTTGATGCTAATTTAAAAATAAAAACACGGTTATTGATGAATCTTCTTTTAAAAAGGCTTTTTTACTGTGAGTTTTTACTACAACAGGTGATAAAAGTTTGTATAAACGGTCTCATTAAATTTGCAATTTGCACCCCTCCAGAGGAGAGGAATCTTATATCTCCAGAGGTCATATTATTCAAGCTTGAAATTCAGTATATCAATAAAAATAGCCGGACAAATCCGGCTATTATCAGAAGAAAATATAAGTAAAAGTTGATTCTTTTACATTTTTTTACCAGCAAATTTATTGAGTTTCATACTGATAGAGAACATGATGTATCTTTTAAGGATAAGGTCTTCACGGTCTTCAAAATAAGAATCTGTGATTGTTCTTTTTACGCTTTGATTTTGATTTAATACATCATAAATCTTCACTTTTGCTGTAAACTGTTTTTTATAGAATGAATATCCCAGGCTCGTATTCCAGAAGTAGAAATCCTTTTTAAAGCCGGGAGCAATATTGGAATTGGTATTGTATTCAAAATCATTCCCAAATACAAACCTGCCCTGCAGCATATAATTGGTCAGTTCCAGTTTCAATGACTGATTGGCTGTATTTACCGTTTTTACATTGTAATTGGTGTAATTTGAAAAGCTGTATCCCAGTCGGTAAGAAGGTTTGATGGTCATTTTATCTTTAATCTCATAGATCAGATTAAGACCCGGGTTAAGATTATAAGAGTTGCTGGTGAAGGCTTGTGCGTCAATGAATCCATTATTATAGGCATAATTCATGCTGAACCTTGGACTGATGGTAAACTTATTATTTTTCCATTTAAAGGTTTTACTGAACCCTCCGCCGGCATTGATGCTTTTATTTCCGCTTACGTTGTCATAAGTAACCACTTGTTTTCCGGCACTGTCATAGGTGGAAAAATTGATGATATCATTGTTTCTGTAGGTAAAACCGACATTGAAATAATAACTCAGTTCTTTTAATTTGTTAAAATTGTTGAAGTACAGATAAGTACTGTTGGTCCATGTATTTTTCAGATCAGGATTTCCTTTATACGTCACCAGGGGATTGGATTCATCTTTATAGGGAGTCAGCTGTTCTGCTGTGGGAATCGTAAAATTGGAATAGTTGTAAAAACTTAAGTTTTTACCTTCTCCCAACTGATAGTAAAGGTTCACATTGTATTCAGGCAGTACAAAATTTTTCTGCAGATCATATTGCTGCCCATTATAGATAGAGTTGACCTTCATATCCGAAATGCCAAGATTCACAGAAGTCCAGAAGTTAAGTTTGTTTTTGTTGATCTGATAGGTGAATTCAGGAGAAATCTGATTGATTCTCTGTTTCATATTATTCGATAAAAGCTGGTTGAATTTGGTGTAATCTCCGGTAGCATTATCAAAATCGTTTACATTCCTTAGATCTCTGGCTGATCTTGTTTCATATTTTATTTCAAAATTGACACTGGATGAATCGGATACGGGTTCCGTATATCCTGCGCTGAAATTAAAAGTACTGTTCTGATTTTTATTTTTGGCTAGCTGGTCACGATTATCCTTAGTGATCCCGTTTTCGTCATAGAATGTGTTCTGAGATTGGCTTAGGTTATCCCTTTTAGATTCTGAAATAGAACTGTTCATATTGGCCGAAAGTACACGGCCTTTTTTCTTGAATTTTCTGGAAAAATAAATGTAGGGATTAAATGAACTACTGTCAGTATCATTACTTGAATATGAGTTGCTTTCATTCAGAAGACCACCGTCCTTTAAAGTAGATGATCGTGAATTATTGAAATTAAAACTGCGGTTTTTTGTAAACCTTGGAGAAAGATAAATACTCGTCATAGAATCCAGTTTGATTTTGGCTGAAGTATCAAAACTGTACTGTTTGGATTCATTTTCTCCGTTACTTTCAGAATTGGTCTGAAGCGTATAGTTGGGGAGAAGGGTAGATCTTGAAACTTTGGATCTTGTCTCCGTATTGGAATCCGAATGCATCAGACTGAAAGAATCCAGATCAGCATCTTTTCCCAGCTTATCACTGTAATTGAGACCGATGGTTGTAGACCTTTGAATTCCTCGGGTACCACCTCCCTGATTATAATATGTCACATTTCCTACCGTTGAAACAGATCCTCCCTGCATCATCCAGGCATTCCGGCCGTTCCCCATACTGTCAAAAACCTCATCTCTGGAAAATCCCTGTGAATTGATATTATTGGAAGAAGCAAGGATGCTTACCTTCGTATCGCCTTTAAAATAACTGGCAAGGCCGCTGGCTTCATATCGTTTGTCTGACCCATAGCCGACGGTGAGTCTTGTCAGTAAACCTTTGTTTTTCTTTTCGTCAATATTGAAGTTGATGGTGGTATTCTGAGATTTGGCTGCCTTCCCACTCAGCTCTTCTTCCTTTGTCTTGGTGGTTGTAAACTGGATATTTTTAATGATGTCAGCTGGTAGATTCTGCAGGGCAATTTTACCATCTTTATCAAAGAATGGTTTTCCGTTGATCATAATCTGGTCCACATCTTTTCCGTTGACCGTAATTTTACCTTCATTGCTGATTTCTACACCGGGAATCTGCTTCAGAAGCTCTTCGATCTTACTGTCCGGACGTACTTTGATAGCCGATGCGTTGAATTCGATGGTATCTTTTTTTATCTTCACAGGAGAAACGGTAATTTTCACCTCATCAATATTATTCACAATACCTTGTTTCTCCAGCTGAATATCTCCCAGAGATAATGACTGATCTATTTTATCAAATTTTTTAGAATAGGAGGATAATTTATCGGCATCTATTTTCAGAATGGAAGGTTCTTTCATATCATCAATTTTCAGAGAAAATTTACCTTCCTTATTGGTGGCTGTGTAGTTGATAATGGATGAATCTTTTTCTTTTAAGAGATAGACGGTGGCATTTTCTATCACTTTCTTTTCAGAATCTGATATTTTTCCGTCAATGTGCAGTTTTTGGGCGTGCAGAATAATGACTGTGAACATCAAAGTCAATAGCAGCAGAGTTTTCTTCATTAGTTTTTTTTTCAGCGGTAAAAATATAAAAACATCCCAATTTTGGGATGTTTCTATGTCTTTTTTGTGAAAATTTATTATTTTTTAATAAAAATTATGCTCTTAAATATCTTGAATAAGCATATCCTTCCTGACCGTCATCGGTTTTTACTTTCCACCAGTCATCAGAAGTCTGTTCAATTAGAGTTACAGAAGATCCTTTTGCAGCTTTGCCAACTACGGCAGCTTCAGTAGAAGGTTCCTGTCTGATATTTAGATTCGAGTCTTCCGTTGCCACAGTTAAAGAAGCTCCGGAAGCAAGACCTGCAACCTGTACATCAATATTGATATCTGAGGCAGAATAAGTAGAATCAATAGCTCCTAAAGCATTCCATACAGCATCTTTTGCCGCAGTGTTGGAAGCATTTCCGGAAACATAAAGAATTCCGTCCTGCTCCTGAACCTGAAGATTTGAGATCCCTGCAGACTGTGCCGCTGAAACTACACTTGAATATTTATCTTGTAATTCGCTCATTTTAAATTATTTTACGATTAGGTTGTTGTTATACTTTCCGATTTTCAAAGCGTCTACAGATTCTTTGATTTTTCTAGCCTGCAGGCTGGAAACATTTCCTGTAAGAGTAAGCTGTCCGTTTACAACTTCCACTTTTACAGAAGGGAAATCCTTCACCGCATCCTGAACTTTTTTCTGAACTGCAGGATCTACAGCAGAAGCCGTTTCAACAGGTGCAGCAGGTGCAGCTGCTATAGTAGACATGTCCATTACGTCTTTTACTCCGCTGATTGCTTTTAGTTTTGCAATCATCGCGTCTTTAGACTGCTGATCTGCGAAAGTACCGCTTAAGTGAGCTACACCTTCTTTTACTTCAACAGAAGCATTGGGATTAGAAGTTACTACCGTTGTAGCCTGAGTCTGAAGGTCGGCATCAGAAACTTTCTTTTTACAAGAAATAGCACCGAAAGATACAGCTACAGCTAATGCAGCCATTGCAATAGTTTTTTTCATATTGTATATTTATTAATGTTGTTATACAATCAAATGTAATAATAAAATTTGTACCAAAAGAATAAAAATTCAATAAATGTTTCTTAATTTTTTTACAATATTTTCTAAACCAGGCTTTTAATTTTCAGGTATTAAAAACTTAATATAAAATTAATCCCTATTGAAGAAAATCTTCTGCCAATTGAAAAACCATTATATTTGCGCAAATTGAACTATATATATGAAAGGACAAAATAAACTTTTTATAGCGATTGTCATTGCACTTATTCTGGGAGTAGGAATCGGAGGCATAGTACATGTGAAATATCCGGAAAGTGCAGAACCTTTTTCCAAGAACATAAAATTGTTGGGAACTGTTTTCATCAGGTTGGTACAGATGATTATAGCACCGTTGGTTTTTACGACTCTTGTAGTGGGAATTGCTAAAATGAGTGATATCAAAATGATCGGAAGAGTAGGTACGAAGGCAATGCTTTGGTTTATTTCCGCTTCTTTGGTTTCTCTTTTTATCGGATTAATGTTGGTGAACTGGCTTGAGCCGGGACATGTAACGAAATTACCAATTCAGGATGTAGCTTCTGCTGAAGATCTTCTTAAAAGCAGCAAAAGTTTTTCCATGGAAGACTTCGTAAAACATATGATTCCTAAAAGTTTATTTGAAGCTTTTGCAACCAATGAAGTTTTGCAGATCGTTGTATTTGCCATTATGTTTGGTGTTGCTTTGGCTAATTTGGGCGAAGAATATGCGCAGCCTGTAGTGAAACTTTTTGATATTATAGCCCATGCCATCCTTAAAATGGTAGGATATATCATGTGGTTTGCCCCTTTCGGTGTATTGGGAGCAATTGCAGCAGTTGTGGCAACAAACGGATTTGAAATTTTTAAAGTATC
>JASLCD010000129.1 GCA_030146295.1 Chryseobacterium sp. | reverse complement strand
GGAATAAAAATTGTTAAGGTTGAATTATTAACACTCAAACTATGAAAGTTACACATCTATTAGGAATAGGAGCAATTGCTCTGTCGGCTGTTTCCTGTACTACAAACCCAATTACAGGAAGATCGTCTTTACAGCTGGCCAACAATTCGGAAATTTTAACAATGTCTTCACAGGAATATAAGACGACATTGTCTAAAGGTAAAGTGATTACCGGTACGGCAGACGCAAAGAGAGTGGTAAATGTAGGAAACAGAATTAAAAGCGCAGCAGAAAGATATTATCAGAGTATAGGTAGATCAGCAGATCTTGCCAACTACAGCTGGGAATTCAATCTTCTGCAAAGCAACGAGCTGAATGCCTGGTGTATGCCTGGCGGTAAAGTAGCTGTTTATACCGGAATATTACCGGTTACAAAAGACGATAACGGACTTGCGGTAGTATTGGGGCATGAGGTTTCTCACGCGCTGGCAGGCCACGGAAACGAAAGAATTTCTCAGGCAATGGTAGCCCAGTACGGAGGGGCTATCCTGGGAGGGACAATCTCAAATTCGCAATGGGCAAGTGTTTTCCAGAAGGTATATCCTATCGGTTCACAGGTTGCTTTATTGAAATATGGAAGAGGTCAGGAATCTGAAGCTGATGAAATGGGGCTTTACCTGATGTCTATGGCTGGATACGATCCAAGAGCAGCGATCCCTTTCTGGAACAGAATGGAAGCGGCATCTTCAGGAGCAAGACAACCTGAGTTTTTATCTACCCACCCCAATCCGGAAACAAGAATTTCAGATATCAATAAGGATCTTCCGAAGGCTTTAGAATATTATAAGGCTGCGGGAGGAAAAATATAATTAGAATTTTAATCTTGAGTAAGGCCTTATTAAATTTTTAGTAAATTTGATAAGGCTTTTTTTATGTAACCACCTAAACACAATATTATGAAGAGTTTATCAATTACAGGACTTATACTATTGGCAGTATCTGCCTTACTTTTCTATCTGACGACTGATTTTACTGTTGAAAAAATTACGATGTCTCATATCATGGGTATGATGGCAGGAGTAGGTGTTGGGCTTATTATCGGAGGGATGGTAGGATATGTAAGCAAAGGCAGTGCAATAAGAGCAGACCAGAAGAAAAAAGAATTCAAACAGCTGCAGAAAGATAAAGAAGAACTTGAGAAACAAGCTGCCGAGATTGCAAAACGTCAGGCTGAACTTGAAAGTCAAAATAAAAACCCTCAAATTTAAATTGGAGGGTTTTCAGTTGTTATTTTCGATAATTCATTAGAATTTATATCCTAAACCTACCATAAACAAGTTTGGTCTGTTATCATATCTGATTTCCGAACCGGAAACCCTGTTGATAAAGTTTCTTTCATCTTTACTGAAAGCTCCCTCATATCTTGCATTTACGATAAGTTTTTTGATTTCAAGCTGCGCACCAAACTGATACCCAACGGTAAAGTCATTTTTAGCGTTTTCTTTGAAATCATTGTAAGTATTGTCTTTATTTAAGTTAAAACTTCCAACAGGTCCTACAAAAACACCCAACATATTCCCCAAAAGGTTATAGCCTAAAAGAACCGGAACATCGATACGGTTGCTTTTAACATCAAAAGTAGTGTTCTCTGTAGTAAACTCATTTTTAAAGTGAGTATAATAGATTTCCGGCATTACAAACAATGAAGTAGGAAGGCCCACTTTTAATGAAAGTCCGACATTGAAACCTACATTGTTTTTACCTGTTCCGTCAATGGCATCATTCACAGTTCCTTTAATATTGGACCATGAAGGTGAACCGGTAGGAAAAATTAAGTTAGCTTTCCCTGCCAGTGAAATCTGTGCAGAAGCCCACATTGAAAATCCTATTAACGCTATACTAAGTACCTTTTTCATTATCGTCTATTTTTGTATTTGAAGTTTCAATCGTTTTATTATTCTCAAGTAAATATTCTCTCAGCTCTTTGAACAGTTCTGAAGAATAAACGAAATCAATCAGATTTTTATTGCCTGCGGTAATCAGGATGTCTTTATTCCCTTCCCATTCTTTGATTCCTAGCCTTAGGTATACAATTTTCTCGCCAATCGTCATTACAGAGTTCATGTCGTGAGTATTGATGATGGTTGTTGTATTATATTCTTTGGTGATTTCATAAAGAAGGTCATCAATTACCTTTGAAGTATACGGATCGAGCCCGGAATTGGGTTCATCACAGAACAGGTACTTTGGATTGTTTACAATAGCTCTTGCAATAGCCACCCTTTTCTGCATTCCCCCGGAAATTTCGGAAGGATATTTTTTTTCAGCTTTATCAAGGTGTACTCGTCCTATTACTTCAAAAACTCTCTTCTTCTTTTCTCTGTACGTAAGATTCGTAAACATATCAAGAGGGAACATAATGTTCTCTTCCACAGTAAGAGAGTCAAAAAGAGCACTTCCCTGGAATACGGTTCCGATTTCGGAGCGGAGATGTTGTTTTTCATCTCTGTTCATGGTGTTGACATCTCTTCCGTCAAATAAAATTTCCCCGGAAGAGGGCATGTAAACATTCAGTAAACTTTTTAAAAATACAGTTTTCCCGGATCCACTCTGTCCAATGATCAGGTTTACTTTTCCTTTATCAAAAGAGGTTGAAATTCCTTTCAATACTTCAACATCATCAAAACTTTTCTTAAGATCTTTTACCTCAATCATTAGCTTAATATTAATTGGGTTAAAATTAATTCAGAAATGATAATGAAAACCATCGTCCATACCACAGCCTGTGTACTGGCTCTTCCCACTTCCAGAGATCCTCCTTTTACAAAATATCCGAAATAAGAGGGTACTGTAGCAATAATAAAAGCAAATACTACGGTTTTGGCAAATGCATAATAGATGAAAAGATTAGGCATATACATCTGAATTCCGACAATATAGTCGTTTTCTGTCCAGTTTCCCGTTAAAATCCCGGCAATATAACCTCCACCAATACCAAATACAATACTGATAGCGATAAGAAGGGGATTAAACAACATGCAGGCGATGATTTTAGGAAGTATCAGAAAATTGGGTGAGTTGACTCCCATGATATCCAATGCATCAATCTGCTCAGAAACCCTCATCGTTCCAATACTGGACGCAATATAGGAACCTACTTTACCCGCCAGAATAAGGCTGATAATGGTAGGGGCAAATTCCAATACCAAAACCGCTTTTGTAGCATATCCTACAAATGAAGGCGGAATAGGAAAAGAAGAAGCATCAAAGTTGTTGAACATCTGAATAGCCACTACAGCTCCAACAAATATGGATGTGAAGATGACAAGTCCGAAAGAATTTACTCCCAAATCATTAATTTCTCTCATGAACAGCTTCCAGAAAACCCTCATTTTCTGAGGCTTCTGCAGGGATTTTCCCAAGAGGATTATGTATTCCCCTACTGCTGTGAAAAACTTTTTTAACATACTGCTAAATTAGACTTTTTTATTGAATTGGGCTACAGTCAAGAATAAGACTAAAGCCTGATTTTGTGTTAAAATTATTTCAATACTGACTTTATCCCGTTCTTTATTTTGCGTTTTTATCTCCACCTATCACCAATAAAACGGTTTTTAGAATAATCACCAGATCAAGTACAAAACTCCAGTTTCTTACATAGAAAGCATCGGCCAGGACTCTTTTTTTCATTTCTACTTCCACATCACCGAAGTCACCGCGAAGTCCATTTACCTGTGCCAATCCTGTGATACCCGGGCTCACCATACTTCTTAAACTGTATCTCCCTATTTTTGGTTTATAATAATTATCTACGGAAAGCATATGCGGGCGCGGTCCTACCACAGACATCTCACCTTTCAGTACATTGATGAATTGCGGAAGTTCGTCAAGACTGGTTTTTCTTAAAAACTTACCCACTCTGGTAATTCTTGAATCATTTACTGAGGTAGTTTTGGTTGTAGATTCATCATTCACAATCATTGTTCTGAATTTAAAACAATTGAAAACCTCTTCATGGAAACCATACCTTTTCTGAAGAAAAAATACAGGACCCTTGGAAGTAGCCTTGATTAAAACCGCTATGATAGGGAACACCCACGAACAGATAAAAACCAGTATGATAGCAGAGAATGCAATATCAAACGTTCTTTTCATCAGAAAATTAGAATAATAATCTAATGGATATCTGGCCTGGTTAAGGACCGGCTGGGTTTGTATATAACCAAGATCATACAGGAAAAAATCGCTTTGTGTGATGCTTGGAATCAATGAAATATGAATTTTATTATCCTCAGCCAATTTGAAAATCTCATTCTCTATCCCCTCACCATAAGAGTTTTCCATCGATAAAAACAGAGTGTGAATTCCGTTTTTTTTCCAGAAAGCAACCAGTTCACCAATATTGACTTCCGAGTTTTCATATTCAAATATTCTGTACCCGTAGTCTTTACGGTCCGTAAAAATATTCTTCAGGATCTCTGTGGAATGGCTGTCTCCTAAAAACATTACATTCCTGTAGTTGGCACCCAGGGATCGTAAATATTTGATCGCGAAATAGATAAATGATTTCGTGAGGAATATGAAAATAAAAAGATAAAATGAAAGCCAGTAAATATCCGAATTGAAAAATACATTGTTACTTACCTTTCCTATAAGCAGTACACCCAGTATAAAAAAAAGAAAGTGGATTAAAAGGCGTTCAAGGAACAGGGTATAAGTAAGATTCCTCGGAATGTTGTATATTTTTGTCCTACCGCTCAGAAGCACCCAGAACAAAAACAACAGAATCAGAGAAAAAGAATTCTGATACCAGGTTTCTTTATGGTATTTTAAACTTTCGTTTCTGCTTATAAAAAAGAATATGAAGATAGATGCAATAACCATGAGGTCAAGCAACACAATGATCGATTTCAGGTATCTAGAGTATCGAATTCTCTGCATCTATCGGTATTATAGCGGATAAGACCAGCTAATTTACATTTTTTTACGGGATATTCAGATATTTGTGTGTCTGAACCGAAGCCTGCCATTCCGGATGTTCCAGAATGAAATCTGTGATCTTAGGATACATTTCATCTCTTTTGCTCCATTCACTCTGAAGATAAAGCTTACAGTTTTCAGAAACTTTTGAGGCCTGTTCCTGTGCAAACGTAAAGTCATGCTGATTGAAAATAATCATTTTCAGCTCATGAGCTTTTTGATAGATCTCCTCTTTAGGCAGTCCGGTTTTCTTTGGTGAAAGTGTGATCCAGTCCAGATGTCCGCTCATAGGATAAGCTCCTGAAGTTTCAATATGTACTGTACAACCCAATTCTTTCAGTCTGGAAGTCAGGATGTCCAAGTTCCACATCAAAGGTTCACCACCTGTCAGAACAATTGTTTTACAATGTTTTGCAGCCATTTCTGCAATTTCTACTGCATTCATCAGCGGGTGGAGATCCGGGTTCCAGCTTTCTTTTACATCACACCAGTGGCATCCTACATCACAGCCTCCCAGCCTGATAAAATAAGCGGCTTTTCCGGTGTGTGCTCCTTCTCCCTGTAAAGTGTAAAAAT